>NZ_JBWXNG010000012.1:0-226765 GCF_056627435.1 Pseudomonas sp. 2 | reverse complement strand
TCTTTCAGAATTTCCTGATCAACTTCAACCACTTGCGCTTCGTTCGACTTGGCGCCTCACGTCAGCGGGAGGCGAATTCTACAGCGTTACCACCTGCTGTCAACTGCCTTTTTCACCGCTGCCGATTCAGCAACCTGAATCGAAGCCTTTCCCTGCTATCCGAAACGCTCAACTCGTTGATACTCAAGGAGTTTTTCGTTCCGACTGCGCCAGAAGTGGGGCGAATTATAGAGAGATCGAGAGGCGCGTCAAGCACTTATTGCAGAAAAGTTTCAAAACACAAAAACAAAGCCGCAAGAACGAGCCTGACGCCCCTTCTTGCGGCTTGCAACTTACAGCTTGTGGCTGCCTTTAGAGGCTAGGGAACGCGAACTGCGACGCCTCATGGCTGGCGCGTTGCGGCCAGCGTTGAGTGATGGCCTTGCGACGGGTGTAGAAACGCACGCCGTCCGGACCATAGGCATGCAGATCGCCGAACAACGAACGCTTCCAGCCGCCGAAGCTGTGGTACGCAACCGGCACCGGCAGCGGAACGTTGACGCCCACCATGCCCACTTCGATCTCATCACAGAACAGGCGCGCCGCTTCACCGTCGCGGGTGAAGATGCAGGTACCGTTGCCGTATTCGTGATCGTTGATCAGTTGCATCGCCTGCTCAAGGCTGTTCACACGAACAATGCACAGTACCGGGCCGAAGATCTCTTCTTTATAGATACGCATCTCTGGGGTGACCTGGTCGAACAGGCAGCCGCCCAGGAAGAAGCCGTCTTCGTGACCGGCCACGGTCAGGCCGCGGCCGTCGACCACCAGCTTGGCACCCGCGCTGACACCGTCTTCGATGTAGCCGCTGACCTTGTCACGATGCTGGCCTGTGACCAACGGGCCCATGTCCAGGCCGCAGGAGGTGCCTGCACCGATTTTCAGGGCCTTGATCTGCGGCACGAGCTTGGCCACCAGTGCATCGGCCACTTGATCACCCACGCAGACGGCAACCGAAATCGCCATGCAGCGCTCGCCGCACGAACCGTAGGCTGCGCCCATCAATGCGCTGACCGCGTTGTCCAGATCGGCATCCGGCATCAGCACTGCGTGGTTCTTCGCGCCGCCCAGTGCCTGAACGCGCTTGCCGCGGGCAGTCGCTTCCTTATAGATGTACTCGGCGATAGGCGTCGAACCGACGAAGCTCAGCGCCTTGACTTCCGGCGCTTCGATCAGCGCATCCACGGCCACCTTGTCACCGTGCACCACGTTCAGCACGCCTTTGGGCAAGCCGGCTTCGTGCAGCAGTTGGGCGATCAGGAGCGTCGAGCTCGGGTCGCGCTCCGAAGGCTTGAGGATGAAGCAGTTGCCGCAGGCGATCGCCAGTGGGTACATCCACAGCGGAACCATCGCCGGGAAGTTGAACGGGGTAATACCGGCAACCACACCCAGCGGTTGGAAGTCGGACCATGCGTCGATGTTCGGGCCGACGTTGCGGCTGTACTCGCCCTTGAGGATTTCAGGTGCGGCGCTGGCATATTCGACGTTTTCAATCCCGCGCTTGAGCTCACCGGCGGCATCTTCCAGCGTCTTGCCGTGCTCTTCGCTGATCAACTGGGCGATGCGCGCTTCGTTCTGCTCCAGCAGTTGCTTGAAGCGGAACATCACCTGGGCACGCTTGGCAGGTGGCGTATTGCGCCAGATCGGGAAGGCAGCCTTGGCCGAGTCGATGGCTTGCTGAACCGTTTCGCGGCTGGCCAGCGAAACCTTGTGGATCGCCTGACCGGTGGACGGATTGAAGACATCGGCGGTACGACCGCTGTCGCTGACCAACTCGCCGTGAATCAGGTGTGCAATGGTGCTCATGCGTTAACTCCGAAGAAAGTGTTCCCGCAGGCGCAACCAAGGCTGCGCCTGTTGATGAAAGAAGGTGAATCAGTCGATCTGGTTGAGCGCTTCGCCCACCGCGTCGAACATGCGGTCCAGGTCCTGCGGCTTGCTGTTGAACGTTGGCCCGAACTGCAGGGTGTCGCCGCCGAAGCGGACATAGAAGCCGGCCTTCCACAACTTCATGGCAGCCTCGAAAGGACGCACGATGGCATCGCCATCACGGGCAGCGATCTGGATCGCACCGGCCAGGCCGTAGTTGCGGATGTCGATGACATTCTTGCTGCCCTTCAGGCCATGCAGCGAGTTCTCGAAATGCGGTGCGGTCTCGGCCACTTGCTGAACCAGGTTTTCACGTTTGAGGATATCCAGCGCTGCCAGACCTGCCGCGCACGCCACCGGATGCGCCGAGTAGGTGTAGCCATGGGGGAATTCAACCGCGTACTCAGGCGTCGGCTGATTCATGAAGGTCTGATAGATCTCGCTGCTGGCAATCACGGCGCCCATCGGGATCGCACCGTTGGTGACTTGCTTGGCGATGCACATCAGGTCCGGCGTCACACCGAAGCTGTCGGCACCGAACATCGAACCGGTGCGGCCGAAACCGGTGATCACTTCGTCGAAGATCAGCAGGATGTTGTGCTGATCGCAGATTTCACGCAGACGCTTCAGGTAACCCTGCGGCGGAACGATCACACCGGCCGAACCTGCCATCGGCTCGACGATCACCGCCGCGATGTTCGAGGCATCGTGCAGCTCGATAAGCTTGAGCATTTCATCGGCCAGCGCGATACCGCCCTGCTCCGGCATGCCACGGGAAAATGCGTTGCTGGCCAGCAAGGTGTGAGGCAGATGATCGACATCCATCAACTGGCCGAACATCTTGCGGTTGCCGTTCACGCCGCCCAGGCTGGTGCCGGCGATGTTCACACCGTGATAGCCACGGGCACGACCGATCAGCTTGGTCTTGGTCGCCTGGCCTTTCAGGCGCCAGTAGGCACGCACCATTTTCACAGCAGTGTCGGCGCACTCGGAGCCGGAGTCGGTGTAGAACACGTGGTTCAGATTGCCCGGGGTCAGGTCGGTGATCTTTTCAGCCAGCTGGAACGACAGCGGGTGACCGAACTGGAACGCCGGTGAGTAGTCCAGCGTGCTCAATTGCTTGGCGACTGCTTCCTGAATCTCCTTGCGGGTATGCCCGGCGCCGCAGGTCCACAGACCCGAAAGTCCATCGTAGATCTTGCGCCCCTTGTCGTCTGTCAGATAGCTGCCCTCTGCCGCAACGATCAGTCGCGGATCGCGCTGGAAATTTCGGTTGGCGGTGTAGGGCATCCAGTGCGCATCGAGCTTGAGCTGGCTGGCTACAGACATGTCGGACGATTCGGGCATATTCATTGGAATTAACCTCACAAGGGTGTGGGTGGCCTGTCTTCCTGACCGTTTCGCAGCATCAGGAAGCAGGACCGGGTTGCAGCTAAATTGCCACGAGCATAAAGTCCGAAAAACATCACTTTTACGATCTTCAGTTAGCCGGTTACTAAACTATGAGCACCCGCCGTCCCGATCCTCTGGCGCAAGTCAGCGACTTCGATATCCGTCTTTTGCGCATTTTTCGCAGCGTCGTCGAAGCGGGCGGTTTCTCGGCGGCAGAAAGCGCGCTGGGCATTGGCCGTTCCGCCATCAGCCAGCAGATGAGCGACCTGGAGCAACGTTTGGGCTTGCGTCTGTGCCAACGCGGGCGGGCGGGGTTTTCTCTGACAGAAGAAGGACGTGAGGTCTATCAGTCGTCGCTGCAGCTGTTGAGTGCATTGGAGAGTTTTCGTACAGAAGTGAACGGACTGCACCGACACCTGCGCGGCGAGCTGAACATCGGCCTGACCGACAACCTCGTCACCCTGCCCCACATGCGCATCACCCATGCCCTGTCGCATCTGAAAGAGCGCGGGCCGGACGTGCATATCAATATCCGCATGGTCGCGCCCAACGAAGTAGAGCAAGGTGTGCTCGATGGCAGCCTGCATGTGGGCGTGGTGCCCCAGGCAAACGCCTTGTCGGGTCTTGAATATCAGCCGCTCTACAGCGAGCGTTCGCTGTTGTACTGCGCTGTCGGCCACCCGCTGTTTTATGTCGACGACGCCCAACTCGATGACGCGCGCCTGGCCGACCAGGAAGCGATCGCGCCGACGTTCCGCCTGCCCGCCGAGATTCAGGCCCACTATCAGGCCCTCAAATGCACGGCCAGCGCGTCGGACCGCGAAGGCATGGCGTTTCTGATTCTCACCGGCCGCTACATCGGTTATCTGCCGGATCACTACGCCAGTTTCTGGGTCCAGCAAGGGCGATTGCGCGCGCTAAAACCGCAGACGCGCTTTTACGATCTGAGTCTGGTGACCGTTACCCGCAAAGGGCGCCGCCCGCATCTGGTGCTGGAAAGTTTTCTGGAGAGTCTGGCTGCGACGCGCTGAATCTATTTGCGCAGCCGACCCTTGTGGGATCGCCGCCGGTGCGTTATCAGTTCACCCCGTCGCAGCCAATGATCCGTCTGGAATCGCTCATGACCCTTGAAGTACCTGCTCACAGCGTCAGCACCAGCAAGCCGGCAAGCCGTATTCGTCAGAAAAACGAAGAAACGATCATGAAAGCCGCCGAAGACGAGTTCGCCCGTCACGGCTTCAAAGGCACGAGCATGAACACCATCGCGCAGAATGCCGGGCTGCCCAAGGCCAACCTGCATTACTACTTCACCAACAAGCTGGGTCTGTATGTCGCGGTCCTGAGCAACATCATTGAGTTGTGGGACAGCACCTTCAATAACCTCAAGGTCGAAGATGACCCGGCCGAGGCGCTGACCCAGTACATCCGCGCGAAGATGGAATTCTCTCGCCGTCAGCCCCAGGCCTCGCGGATCTTCGCCATGGAAATCATCAGCGGCGGCCAATGCCTGAACGAGTATTTCAGTCAGGACTACCGCGAGTGGTTCATGGGCCGCGCCTCGGTATTTCAGGCCTGGATCGACGCCGGCAAGATGGACCCGGTCGATCCCGTGCACCTGATTTTCCTGTTGTGGGGCAGCACCCAACACTATGCCGACTTCGCCACCCAGATCTGCCAGGTCACCGGTCGCACGCGCCTGACCAAACAGGACATGGAAGAAGCTGGTAATAATCTGATCAGAATCATCCTCAAGGGTTGTGGGCTGACGCCGCCCCTTTGAGCGCTTCAGAACTTTGTCTTACAGCTGGAACCGTCAATGCCTTCTACACTCGTCGGCCCTTGTGAGTTTCGCGAAGAAATTCGCAAGAGCCGCTTCATCACCCTCGCCGCGCCCATCAACAGCCCGGCAGAAGCCCAGGCGTTCATCGAGCGCAACAGCGATCCGAACGCCACGCACAACTGCTGGGCGTGGAAACTCGGCGCGCAGTACCGCAGCACCGACGATGGCGAGCCCGGCGGGACAGCAGGACGGCCAATCCTGGCGGCCATCGAAGCGCAGGACTTCGATCAAGTGGTGGTGCTGGTCATTCGCTGGTACGGCGGGATTCAACTGGGCACCGGCGGCCTGGCCCGCGCCTACGGCGGCGGTGCCAACAAATGCCTGCAACAGGCCGAGCGCTTGCCACTGGTCAATCGAATTGCCCTGACGTTCGACTGCTCGTTCAGCGAACTGGCGCTGGTGAAGCTGCGGCTGGCCGAGCTCAATGGCGTGGTGGAGCAGGAAGACTTCACCGCCACCGGCGTCGACCTCACTGTCGCATTGGGCCCAGAGCAGATCGACACCTTTCAGCGCCAGCTTTCGGATATCAGCCGCGGACGCATCGTTTTGCGACGCCGGGACGAAACCTGAGCGTCATCTTCGTGTGTTTGTGAACAGGCATATTGCCCACATCTACTGTGCACCTGCCTGTGGACAAGCTGAGCACATTCGGCCACAACCCTTGCCCGGCGTGGGCTGTAGCAGTTCGATCAGTATTTGATCAATTCACTTATCCACCGCAAAATTCGATCGCAAAAACAGGATGTTAGAGTGCCTTATCGCGACTCGCTCCTACCCCGAGGCCGCTTATAGCGAGGGTTTGCGCTTGCGCACAGTTACTGTGGAGCAAGCTGTGGATAATAGGTGCAAGGTTGTCCACAGCGCAGGGGATATCTCGCCTGCTGACGTTTGGTCATTTTTCACACAAATTTAATGAACGAATCAAGTTCAGGCTCAATGGCGACGCCCTGTGGCAAGCTAGGCCCTTTCCTGCCACTGCCTGTTGATGCAAGGAGACGCAATCATGACCTCGAAAAAAACTGCACTGATCATCGGTGCTTCACGCGGCTTGGGCCTTGGACTGGTACAGCGCCTGAGCGAGCTGGGCTGGGATGTAACGGCAACCGTTCGTGACGCGAACAAGGCCGACGAACTCAAAGCGGTCGCCGGTGTGCACATCCAGACCCTGGACATGGACCAACCCGCCTCGCTGGACGCACTCGTCCACAATCTCAAGGGGCAGGTGTATGACGTTCTGTTCGTCAACGCCGGCATCATGGGCCCGCTGCACAGCAATCCCACCGACGCCACTGCCGAAGAATTGGGCCAGCTGTTTTTGACCAACGCCGTCGCGCCAGTCAGGCTCGCCAAACGCTTCGTCGACCAGATCCGCCCGGGCACCGGCATCATCGCCTTCATGAGCTCGGTACTGGGCAGCGTCACCATGCCCGACGCTCCGGAAATGGCCCTGTACAAGGCCAGCAAGGCTGCCTTGAATTCCATGACCAACACCTTCGTCACGCAACTGGGCGATAACAAGCCAACCGTTCTGTCGATGCACCCCGGCTGGGTCCGCACGGCAATGGGCGGCGAAGGCGCCGACATCGACGTGCAGACCAGTGTACGCGGCATGGTCGAGCAACTGGAGCGTTTTGCCGGGAAGGGCGGGCATCACTTCGTGAATTACAAGGGGGAGACGATTGCGTGGTGAGGTCGTCTGGCCCGATATCGGATCAGTGCGCTGACGGAGGAAATGTATCAAATTCCTGCTGCGCCATTTCCCACAGATCGAATCCGCGTTAGCCGAGTACAGCGCATCCTCCAGCCGACTGTGAGTGTTTTCAAAACAGATAACACTTGTGCGTGTCGAGCCAGGATGCAGAATATGAAACCGGTAAAGTTTTTGGGCGACTCGCTGGATAGGATACGGGCATTTCCGAGTGCTGCTCAGGCGATAACGGGCTACCAACTGGATAGAGTTCAGCGTGGTCTGGAAGTCGAAGATTGGAAACCCATGAAGTCGGTGGGCCACGGGGTCAGGGAGCTCAGGGTCAGGGAAGCGTCAGGAGCGTTCAGAATCATCTTTCTGGCGACGCTTCCCGACGCGGTTTACGTACTGCACGCATTCCGCAAAACGACTCAGCAGACAGAAAAACGTGATATCGATCTCGCGACCCTCAGGTTGCGTGATTTGATGAGAGGAAGGACATGAGTGAAGAACAGGTTTTTGCCAGTGTCTGGGATGCGCTCGCGGATACACGACAGGAAGCCGCGCACCTGAAGGTCAGATCCGTGCTGATGATTGAGCTCAACGAGCAAATCAAGGCGTGGCCTGGTACCGATACCGAAAAAGCGCAAAGGCTCGGGATCACCAAACCCCGTTTTGCCAACCTCCTGTCCGGTCGAGTCGATCTGTTCAGCCTGGATACGTTGGTCGATCTTGCTGCCGCTGCGAGCCTAGTCGTTTCAATGCACCTTACAGCAGCGTGAATCGAGCAATACTTGATCACTCATCACACAGCCCCCTAAACTCCTTTCCCTCGCCTCGCGGCGCTTCCTAAGCCGCGGCGACCCTGGATCAGCAGACAGGGCATAACTGAGCTGGCGACCTGAACCCACTTTCAGAGGAGCCGGCCCATGCCCGCGATCCGTATCTGGTTGAAAAATCCCCTTGCCGTGTTCACTGCCAACGACCTGGATGCCCGAGGCGGGCTGGTGGTCGAAGACGGCGTGATCGTTGAAATGCTCGCCGCCGGGCAAACGCCTGCGCGTCCGTGCGATCAGGTGTTCGATGCCCGCGAACACGTACTGCTGCCGGGCCTGATCAACACCCATCATCACTTCTATCAAACCCTGACACGGGCCTGGGCGCCGGTGGTCAATCAGCCGCTGTTCCCCTGGCTCAAGACGCTGTATCCGGTGTGGGCACGCCTGACTCCGGAAAAACTGGCGCTGGCCAGCAAGGTTGCCCTCGCCGAGCTGCTGCTGTCGGGCTGTACCACGGCCGCCGATCACCACTATCTGTTTCCGCACGGCCTGGAAAACGCTATCGACGTTCAGGTGCAGAGCGTTCGCGAACTGGGGATGCGCGCAATGCTGACTCGAGGGTCCATGAGCCTGGGTGAGGCGGACGGCGGCCTGCCGCCACAGCAAACCGTGCAACAGGGGCAGGTGATTCTGGATGACAGCCTGCGTCTGATCGAGCGCTATCACCAGCGTGGCGACGGTGCGCAGATCCAGATCGCGCTGGCGCCGTGCTCGCCATTTTCGGTGACCACCGAGATCATGTCCGAGAGCGCGACGCTGGCAGAAAAACTCGACGTGCGCCTGCACACGCATCTGGCCGAAACCCTGGATGAAGAAGACTTCTGCCTGCAACGCTTTGGCCTGCGCACTGTGGATTACCTGGACAGCGTCGGCTGGCTTGGGCCTCGCACCTGGCTGGCCCATGGCATTCATTTCAATGAGCAGGAAGTCCGCCGCCTGGGTCAGGCGGGCACCGGGATCTGCCACTGCCCCAGTTCCAATATGCGCCTGGCGTCCGGTATCTGTCCGACCATGGAACTGACCGCTGCCGGCGCGGCCATTGGCCTGGGCGTGGACGGCTCGGCGTCCAACGATGGCTCGAACATGATTCTGGAGGCCAGACAGGCGCTGTACCTGCAGCGCCTGCGTTATGGCGCGCAGAAGATTACGCCCGAACTGGCGTTGGGCTGGGCCACACGAGGCTCGGCCAAATTGCTGGGTCGCACCGACATCGGCGAACTGGCTGTGGGCAAGCAGGCGGACCTTGCGCTGTTCAAGCTCGATGAGCTGCGTTTTTCCGGCAGCCATGATCCGGTTTCGGCGCTGTTGCTGTGCGGGGCCGATCGTGCTGACCGGGTGATGATCGCAGGCCAGTGGCGGGTGATCGACGGCGAGGTCGAAGGGCTGGACCTCAAGGGGCTGATTGCCGATCACCGACAGGCAGCGGCAGAGCTGATCAACTGAATAAAGCCCCCTGTAGGAGTGAGCTTGCTCGCGAATGCGTAATATCAGAAACAACTATGTGACTGACAGAATGCATTCGCGAGCAAGCTCACTCCCACAAAGAGGCCGACCCACCGGCGCTTACGACCCCATCAACGACAACATCACGAACGTCGCGAACAGCACGAAGTGGGTCATCCCCTCGATGGCGTTGGTCTCGCCATCGTTGAGGTTGATGGCACTGACCAGCAGCGTGACGAAGATCATCACCGTCTGCACCGGCGTCATCGCCATCTGGAACGGCTGGCCGGTGTACAGCGCCATCGCTTCCATGACCGGCACCGTCAGAATCACCGTCGACAACGACGCGCCCAACGCGACGTTGACCACCGACTGCATGCGGTTGGCCAAGGCCGCGCGCAAGGCGGTGAGGATTTCCGGCGCAGCGGAAATGGCGGCGACCAGAATCGCGGTCATGACTGGCGGCGCGCCGCTGCCTTCCAGGCCCAGGTCGATGGTCTTGGACATGACCTCGGCCAGCGCACCGATCACCACCACGCCGAACACCAGCGTGCCGATGGACAGGGGCAGGTTCACCGCCTCTTGCGCTTGTTCGGGCTGCTCCTTGCGGCGCTTCTTGTCGGGATAGCTGTAGCTGAAGAAGTAACTGTGCGGCCCCACCTGCATGCGCAGGAACAAGCCATACAACAGGATCATCGCGCCGATGGTGAACCCCGAATACATCTTCCATTGGGATTCTGGAATGAATTCCGGCACCACCATGGAAACGGCCATGGCAGTCAGGATCATCACGCTATAGGAGCGGGCCGAATCATCGTTGTAGGACTGTTCACCATGCTTGAGCCCGCCCATCAGCGCGGCGAGCCCCAGGATGCCGTTGATGTCCAGCATCACCGCCGAGTAGATCGTGTCGCGCACCAGCGTCGGCGAAGGCTCGTTGCTCATCATGATCGCCAGGATGACCACTTCGACCAAAACTGCCGAGAGCGTCAGAATCATGGTGCCGTAAGGGTCACCGAATTTCTCGGCGAGCAGTTCAGCATGGTGCGCCACGCGCATCGACGCACAGACGATGAACACCACCAGCGCGATCCCGGCGATCAGCGCCACCGTGTGGCCGTTGCCCAGCAGCGCGTGCTCGAAGCCATAGGCGGCAAAGGCAGCGATCACCGCCAACAACAGAAATTTTTCTTGCTTGAGTACCGTGCCCATCGTGCGTGCTTGCCTCTGCAACCTGTGGTCGCGCGTCCATGAAGTGAGTGCCATTCGAGCCGTGAGAGTGCAGTTTGTAAATAAAGGTTTCAAGACAGCTGAACCTTCCGGTCAGGTTTTTACCCAGCCGTGGCCCATGAATCTGTAGAATCCCTGCCATTGCACCTGATGAGAAAAGACCATGTACGACTGGCTCAATGCCCTGCCCAAGGCTGAACTGCACCTGCACCTGGAGGGTTCGCTGGAGCCTGAACTGCTGTTTGCCCTGGCCGAGCGCAACAAGATCGCGCTGCCGTGGAACGATGTCGAAACCCTGCGCAAGGCCTACGCCTTCAACAATCTGCAGGAGTTTCTCGACCTCTACTATCAGGGCGCGGACGTGCTGCGCACCGAGCAGGACTTCTACGACCTGACCTGGGCCTACCTTGAGCGCTGCAAGGCGCAGAACGTGATTCATACCGAACCGTTCTTCGACCCGCAGACCCACACCGACCGGGGCATCCCTTTTGAAGTAGTGCTCGATGGCATCACCCGCGCCCTGAACGATGGCAAGCACAAGCTGGGTGTGAACAGCGGCCTGATCCTGAGCTTCCTGCGCCACCTGAGCGAAGAAGAAGCCGAAAAGACCCTGGACATGGCCCTGCCCTTCCGTGACGCCTTTGTAGCCGTGGGGTTGGACAGCTCGGAAATGGGCCATCCACCGAGCAAGTTCAAGCGCGTGTTCGACCGCGCCCGCGCCGAAGGCTTCCTGACTGTGGCCCATGCCGGTGAGGAAGGCCCGCCCGAGTACATCTGGGAAGCACTGGACCTGCTGAAGATCCAGCGCATCGACCACGGTGTGCGCGCCATCGAAGACGAACGGCTGATGCAGCGCATCATCGATGAACAGATTCCGCTGACCGTCTGCCCGCTGTCCAACACCAAGCTCTGCGTGTTCGACCACATGAGCCAGCACAACATCCTGGACATGCTCGAACGCGGCGTGAAAGTGACCGTGAACTCGGACGACCCGGCCTACTTCGGCGGTTACGTGACCGAGAACTTCCAGGCGCTGCACGAGCATCTGGGCATGACCCAGGATCAGGCCAGGCGCCTGGCGCAGAACAGCCTGGATGCGCGGTTGGTCAAGCCGTAAGCGGATGCGTCATCCATAGCAGTCCGACCTGCAGGCGATGGAGCTCACAAGGGCCTGTCGCCGGCAAGCCGGACTGCTACGGTTGCACAGGCCTACGCCGCCGCGGCGATCTTGTTGATCTCCCGCTGGCCGTTGGAGGACACCTGCAAGGTGCTGGCGTCTTCCGTCGCCCGCAGCCAGCCCAGTTGCATGAACAGTTGCAGCAATCCGGCCCCAAGCGCACCGCCCAGATGCGGGCCGCGATCGCTGCAGTCGGCGCATTCACACACGGTTTCGCGCTGGCGGTGAGCCAGTGCCGGAATGAAGATGCCGCGCTCGGCGAATCGGGAAACCCCGATACTGGTCACCTCCAGGCGATTCTCGGATTGTTCGATCCAGCCGGCGCAGAGCATGCGCTGGTAAAGGTCGGTTGCCAGATCGCCGCCCAAGTGGTCGGCGCACACACTCGCCCGGCGCAACGGCAAGGGCGGCAACGGCTGGGCAACGCTGCGATTGACGACCTCGGTACTGGCCATCGACGCGCTGGCCAGTGCCTGCACCGCCGTGCCGACTTCGGGCGCTGCCAGCCTGAAGAAACGCTTTCGCCCCCGCGCCTCCTGGCGCAGCAACCCGCCCGAGGCCAGCCGCGCCAGATGCGCCCCCGCCGACGAGGTGGACAGCCCCACCAGCAATGCAACCTCGTCAGCCGCCCGCGACGCGCCGTCCATTAACGCCCACATCATGGCGCTGCGTTTGGGATCGGCCAGCAGCGCGGCAATCTGGCTGATGCAAGGTGGATGTTCCATGTATTCACTCCCTGTTGAAACATTCGACTTTTACGGTGGGCGACTCGCCACTCAAGCTGTACCGCCATCATCGTTGCACGGGCGTGATGAGGGCGTTGATCCACATCATTCCATGGGGATTTTGAGCTGGACGAGTATTGAATCGATACAGATTCACGGATGTCACGATTCAGTGTCGGGCCCCTTTGCTGAATCGGATCCATTATGGCTGCGTAGTATAAGCGCTGCGACCGGGCAGCGAAGTGGGATGTGGCGGACGGCCCGTCAGATGATTGCGCAGACCGTGTGAAACATAGTGTAAAGCCCGCTCTTGCGAGAACGGCTTTCGTAGACCGGCTAGTTGCTGCAATAGCAGGACGATGCGGCTTTTACTAACGCCTTGAGATAAATGCCCGGTAGATAACCGAGTAATTGCCTACAACTGAAACTCCATCTTCCTGCAAGAAAAAAAGCAGGAACGAAACATCGATCAGCCGGTTCGATCGAAAAAAGCGTCTCGTCCTGCCATTCAAATCAAATACGAACGTCAGTGCGCGCCAACAGCGCATCGCGCTTGCCTTGGGCACGCCGCGTGATCATCGCGAGGGTCATCGCCAAAACCCCGCAAAGGGTAATGACTGTCGCCATCGGCACCGCAGTGCCATCGTGCAGGACGCCGACCAACGCCGCAGCCCCCGCCGCCACGCTGAATTGCAGGCAGCCCAGCAGCGCCGAGGCACTGCCGGCGCGCTTGCCCTGCCCGGCCATGGCACAGGCCGAAGCGTTGGGGATGATGCAGCCCAGGCTCGCGATGTAGACGAACAGTGGAATCAGCAAGGGCCAGAGTTTCTCGGTGTGCAGCGACGCGATGCCGAGCAGCACCAGCGCCGCGCTTAGGTAAACCCATACGGCCCGGGACAGCAGCCAGGCCGGCCCGAATCGCCCGACCAGGCGGGCGTTGACCTGAGCCACGAGAATGAAGCCCGCGGCGTTGGTGCCGAACAGCCAGCCGTAGTGCTCGGCGGGTACGCCGTACAGCTTGATAAATACGAAAGGCGAACCCGCGATGTAGGCAAACATCCCAGCGATTGCAATCCCGCCCGTCAAGGCGTGCCCGAGGAAGATTCGGTCGCCCAAGAGTCCCCAATACGAGCCGAGCGCGCCGGACAGCGGCGGACGGGGATGGCCGGCCGGCATGCTTTCAGGCAATCCGGCGGCCACGGCGATGGCGGTGAGCGCGCTGAAGAAGGTCAGGCTGAGGAAAATCGATTGCCAGCCATACACGTTGACCAGCAGGCCACCGAGCATCGGCGCCAGAATCGGCGCCAGGCCCATGACCAGCATCAGCTGGGAGAACACCTTGGCCGACTCGACCGGCGAGCATTTATCACTGACGATGGCGCGCGACAGCACCATGCCGGCACAGCCGCCCAGCGCCTGGACGAACCGCGCGACGATCAGCCATTCCAGGTTCGGCGCGAACGCACAGCCCAGCGAGGCCAGGGTGAACAGGCCAACGCCGAACAGCAGAGGAATCCGCCGACCGAACCGGTCAGCGATCGGACCGTAGGCCAGTTGGCCGATGCTCAAGCCCAGAAAATAAGAGGCCAGGGTCATCTGCACATGTTTCTCGTCCGTGCCGAACGCCAGTGCCATGGCCGGGAAACCGGGTAGATAAAAGTCGATGGCCAATGGGCCGAATGCGCTGAGAGCGCCAAGAATCAGGATGGTTCTAAGGTTCATTGATCTTCCAAAGCGGTTGCGCGCAGCCCCACAGTTTAACAACCCTGCATCTTCTCAGGCCCTCAAGCACAAAATTACTAAAAGATTTTTCAGATTTAACGGCCGTCAGGCGGGATTGTGGAACTAATCGCTCTGTACCGGACATCGGCCAATGGATTTCTCACGCCTCTTTTACAAATAACTCACAGATCCGCTTCTAGACTTTTCATATCTGTAGAGGAAACGGATATGAACGTGCGTTGGGTTGTGCTGTGGTGCCTTGTGGTTGTCGCCGGTTGTCAGTCTACCCACGACCAGTTGCTGGCCGAAGGTTATCCGCCGGCATTTGCGGACGGTTTTCAAGATGGCTGTGGCAGCGGGCGGCAGTCGGTCGATGCCATGAAGGGCCAGTACAAAAAGGACGTGCCGCGATATTTGCGCGACACGGTGTATGCCCAGGGCTGGGGTGACGGTTTCCGCCAGTGCCAGGCGCAGCTGGAAAACCGCAATCTGCTGGATCAGGGACGCGACAGTATATGGAACGACCGCGACCGGGCCTGGGAGCAGCAAAAAACCCAGGATGCGGCCAAGGCGTATCGCTCTCACTGAATGCAGGGTCGCTTGCAGACATCGGGTGAAACTTGCGAGCTGCCAACATGGCCCAACAGTGATGAGCCATGTACAGGGAGCACGCCATGAGTCGGGCGTTCGTCAACGAAGATGCCGCCGCCGCGCAGGTCAGCCAGCCGGTCGAGCGGCAGGTCAGCACGCAACCCAATTACGTCACCGCCAGCGGACTTGCCCAGTTGCAGGCGCAGGTGGCCTCGTTGCAGGTGCAGCACGGCGAGCAGACCGCGCGTGGCGAGCACGGCGACAAACAGCGTCTGGCCGATATCGAGCGCGATCTTCGCTACTTCAGTCAGCGTGTCCACAGTGCTCAGGTGGTGGCGTCTGCACTTTCCACCGAGAAGGTACAGATCGGCAGTTGGGTGACCTTCGCCGACGAACAGGATCATCAGCAACGAGTGCAATTGGTCGGTGAAGATCAGGCAGATGCCAGCCGCCATCTGATCAATTGGGCGTCGCCATTGGGCAAGGCGCTGCTGGGTGCGCGGGTGGGCGATGAAGTGGTGTGGAAGCGCCCGGCGGGGGATCAAATGATTGAGGTGGTGCGGATCGAGGCGGATATCTGAATCGCCGCCGTGAAGATTTTGTGGGAGCCGGCTTGCTGGCGAACGCGATAAGTCACTCACCATCGCTGTTGAATGACATGCCGCATTCGCCAGCAAGCCGGCTCCCACAGAGATTGCGTAAATCCAACCCCTCAGCAGCGCCCATAAAAAACGGAGCCCGAAGGCTCCGTTTTTTCATGCCGCCAACCTGTAATCAGGCCAGCTTCTTGTGGCGTACGCGGTGCGGTTGCGCCGCGGCGTCGCCCAGGCGTTTCTTGCGGTCGGCTTCATACTCGGTGTAGTTGCCTTCGAAGAACACCGCCTGCGAATCATCTTCGTAAGCCAGGATGTGAGTCGCCACGCGGTCCAGGAACCAGCGATCGTGGGAAATCACGATGGCGGCGCCCGGGAAGTCCAGCAGGGCTTCCTCCAGGGAACGCAGGGTTTCGACGTCCAGGTCGTTGGACGGTTCGTCGAGCAGCAGGACGTTGCCGCCCTCTTTGAGGGTCAACGCCAGGTGCAGACGACCGCGCTCACCACCGGAGAGGTCCTTGACGAACTTCTGCTGGTCGCCGCCCTTGAAGTTGAAACGGCCGACGTAGGTGCGCGACGGGATTTCGTAGTTGCCGATCTTGATCAGGTCCGAGCCATCGGAAATCTGCGCGAACACGGTCTTGCTGCCGTCCAGGTCCTCACGGCTCTGGTCGACACACGCCAGTTGCACGGTTTCGCCGATCTCGATGCTGCCCGAATCCGGCTGTTCCTTGCCCATGAGCATGCGGAACAGCGTCGACTTACCGGCACCGTTACCGCCGATCACGCCGACAATGGCGCCTTTAGGCATGGCGAACGACAGGTTGTCGATCAGCACGCGATCGCCGTACCCCTTGGTGACGTTCTTGAATTCGATGACCTTGTCGCCCAGGCGCGGACCGGCCGGGATGTAGATCTCGTTGGTCTCGCTGCGCTTCTGGAATTCCTGCGACTGCATTTCCTCGAAGCGTTGCAGACGGGCCTTGGATTTGGACTGACGGGCCTTGGCGCCTTTGCGCACCCACTCCAGTTCCTCTTTCATGGCCTTTTCGTGAGCCGACTGCTGCTTGGATTCCTGGGCCAGACGATCGGATTTGGCTTCCAGCCAGCCCGAATAGTTGCCCTCGTAAGGAATGCCCGCGCCGCGGTCCAGTTCCAGAATCCAGCCAGCGACATTGTCCAGGAAGTAACGGTCGTGGGTAATCGCCACGACGGTGCCCGGGAAGTCGTGCAGGAAGTGTTCGAGCCAGGCGACGGAGTCGGCGTCCAGGTGGTTGGTCGGCTCGTCGAGCAGCAGCATGTCAGGGGCCGACAGCAGCAGGCGGCACAGGGCCACACGGCGCTTCTCACCACCGGACAGGTGCTCGACCTTGGCGTCCCAGGCCGGCAGGCGCAGCGCATCGGCGGCGACTTCCAGCTGGCGCTCAAGGTTGTGGCCATCGCTGGCCTGCAGGATTGCTTCGAGCTTGGCCTGTTCGGCGGCCAGTTTGTCGAAATCGGCATCGGGCTCTGCGTAGGCCGCGTAGACCTCGTCCAGACGCGCCTGGGCGTCCTTGATCACGCTGACCGCTTCCTCGACCACTTCGCGAACGGTCTTGGTCGGGTCCAGTTGCGGTTCCTGCGGCAGGTAACCGACGTTCAGCTCCGGCATCGGGCGCGCTTCGCCGTCGAACTCGGTGTCGACGCCGGCCATGATTTTCAGCAGCGTGGACTTACCCGAACCGTTGAGGCCGAGGACGCCGATCTTGGCGCCGGGGAAGAACGACAGGGAGATGTTTTTCAGGATTTCCCGCTTCGGCGGAACAACCTTGCTCAGCCGATGCATGGTGAAGACGTATTGAGCCATGGAATGAAAACCTGGAGTGATGACTATGTTTAGGGGCGCGAGCTTAGTGCCCTGTCGCAAAAATAGCTTTTTATTTATCCACGCAACTTGCCGTTGGGCAGTTCCGCGCCTTGAATTGATCAAGGTATGAACAAGACCGACGATAACGTCGAACGTCAGGCAAAAGCTGGAGCATTGTTTGCAAGCGCTTTTCAAACATGACGAAAGCTTGCGCAAATCGGGCACCGGCGCGTGGCGCAAAGCTACCCGAATGCAGTCGACAGGGCAAACCGTGCAGCCCAATGGGGCTGGCACTTAGCCACAAGTCAGGGCATGCTAGCCGCCCTTTGGGCGTCGAGCTTATAGTGCATTTCGCACACGCTGATTCAGTCCAGCAGTCAGGATCACAGTTTGTCTACACCAGCACCCACTTCTGTGTTGCGCCCCTCCAAAGGCGCGGCGTCCGCGCCTTTCCGGGGCTCGCTAAAAGGCGCGCTGGCCGTGCTGGTGCTGCTGATGCTCGTGCTTTTGTTATGGCAACTGGTCGAGCAGTTCCAGCAGACTCAGGAGCGCCAGCACCAGCGCAGCGTCGATTACAGCATCCAGCTGACAGACCGGCTGAGCCTGAACATGGCGCTCAACGCCCAGGTCGCCCTTAACCTGCTCGACGACGCTAACGGCAAGCCGCAAAGCGATGTGCAGAATGCCGCGATGCTCGAACGACTACGCAAATCCATGCCGGGCCTGCTCAGTGTCGCCTGGCTGGACACTTCGACAAACGTGGTGATGGACAGTGCTCGGGACAGCAAAGACGTCAGCTTTTTGACTCAGCTGCACACGCGCATCCAGGGTCATCCCTACTACTACGCCGACTCGCCGGACGGTTCGCTCATTTATCTGCTGGTCCGCCAGCCGGGCAACGATAACGAGCGTTACTGGGCGTTGCGCCTTGATCCACAAGCGCTGAAATCCCTGACACGCCAGAGCGCCCAGGACTACCGCCCACACTGGCAACTGGAAAACGCCTCGTCCCAGCGCCTGATCTATCAGGGAGAAGCCAGCGATGCCGATGCGTCAGGCAGCAATCTGCAGACCGTACTGCTGGAGCCGCTGGCCAACAGCGACTGGCAACTGCGTGGCCTGTTCGATCCGGACCGCGCCCGTCAGGTGCTCATCGCGCCGCTGCTGGGCAAGTGCCTGATCGCCCTGCTCTGCTCCATCGTGCCGCTGCTGGCACTGCGCAGCCTGCGCCGTCGCCAGTTGCAACTGCACGAGAGCCGCCGGCGCTACAAGGACATCTTCGAAGGCACCGGCGTTGCCCTGTGCGTGCTCGACCTGTCGAGCCTGCCCGATTACCTCAAGCATCTGCAGCTCAGCAGCAGCGACGAACTGCACAAGCGCCTGGTCAACCATCCGGACCAGCTCAAGGGCCTGTTGCATCAGTTGCGCATCACCGAAGTCAACCAAGTGGCCTCCAGCCTCTTGCGCGCCGATTCGGCACAGAAGGTCTGGCAGCAGCTGATCGAAGGCTGCCCGCGCTCCCGGCAGGGCATTGGCGTGCAGCTGATCGGCGCGGTGCTCGACGGCCAGCCGCAGCTGGAGCTGGAAATCCTCCTGCCCGACGCCCAGGGCCAGGATCAGCACCTGTGGCTGGTGGTGCGTCTGCCGGAGCAGCCGGAAGATTTCAACTCGGTGATCCTCAACATCAACGACATCACCAATCGCAAGCAGACCGAGATCGAGCTGCTGGAACGCGAGAGTTTCTGGTCGGACGTGGTGCGTACGGTGCCTGACCATCTGTACGTTCAGGACGTCGTGACCCGACGCATGATCTACAGCAACCATCACCTGGGCCATACGCTGGGCTACAGCCGCGAAGAGCTGCAGCAGATGGGCGAATACTTCTGGGAAATTCTCCTGCACCCGGACGACGCCGAGCCCTACGAAAAACTGCGCCTGGCGCGCAGCGAAGACGGCCTGAGCGCCCTGACCGAATGCCAGTTACGCTTCCGTGACCGGCGCGGACGCTGGCGGCGTTTCGACATTCGCGAACAGGCGCTGGCCCCGGACAGCAACGGCCAGGTCACGCGCATCATCGGCGTGGCCAAGGACATCACCGAGCAGATCGAAGCCAGCCAGTCCCTGCGCGACAGCGAGCAGCGCTACCGGATGCTGGCCGAAAGCATCAGCGACGTGATTTTCTCCACCGACGCCAAACTGGCGCCCAACTATGTCAGCCCGTCGGTCAATACCGTGCTGGGTTACAGCGCCGAGTGGATTCTGGAAAACGGCTGGAACTCGATCATTGCCAACCCTCAGCAGCTGACCAGCCTCAATTCGCTGCTGCACGTGATCGGCAAGGCCCTGAACAAACCCGAGGCGCTGGCCGCCCTGCGCCGGGAAATCACCACGCAGCTGTTCCTGTTCGACTGCCTGCGCGCCGATGGCCGCAAGATTCCGGTGGAACTGCGTCTGGTGCTGGTGTGGGACGAAGCCGGCAACTTCGAAGGAATTCTCGGCGTAGGCCGTGATATCAGTCAGCAGCGTCGTGCAGAAAAAGACCTGCGCATGGCCGCGACGGTCTTCGAGCACTCGACCTCGGCGATCCTGATCACCGACCCCGCCGGTTACATCGTCCAGGCCAACGATGCGTTCAGCCGGGTCAGCGGCTATGCCGTGTCCCAGGTGCTGGACCAACTGCCGATGATGCTGACCGTCGAAGATCAGCAGGAAGCCCACATGGGTTATATCCTCAAACAGCTGAACCAGCGCGGCAGCTGGGAAGGCGAGCTGTGGCTCAAGCGGCGCGACGGTGAGCATTATCCGGCGTGGGTCGGCATCACGGCGGTGCTCGACGACGAGGGCGATCTGGCCAGCTATGTGTGCTTCTTCAGCGACATCAGCGAGCGCAAGGCCAGCGAGCAGCGCATTCATCGCCTGGCCTACTACGACGCCCTGACCCACCTGCCCAACCGCACGCTGTTCCAGGATCGCCTGCACACCGCCCTGCAGCACGCCGAACGTCAGCACGCCTGGGTGGTGCTGATGTTCCTCGATCTGGACCGTTTCAAGCCGATCAACGACTCCCTGGGCCATGCCGCCGGCGATCGCATGCTCAAGGAGATGGCCTCGCGCCTGCTCGAATGCGTGGCCGAGGACGACACCGTAGCGCGCATGGGCGGTGACGAATTCACCCTGCTGCTGCAACCCGGTGCAACACAACAGGCGGCGCTGACCCGCGCCATCCACGTCGCCGAGCAGATCCTCGCCAGCCTGGTGAAGCCGTTCGTGCTCGAAGGCCGGGAGTTTTTCGTCACCGCCAGTATCGGCATCGCGCTGAGCCCGCAGGACGGCCACGAGCTGAGCCAGTTGATGAAGAACGCCGACACGGCCATGTACCACGCCAAGGAGCGCGGCAAGAACAACTTCCAGTTCTATCAGGCGGACATGAACGCCAGCGCCCTGGAGCGGCTGGAGCTGGAGAGCGACCTGCGCCACGCTCTGGAACAGGAAGAATTCACCCTCTACTACCAGCCACAGTTCAGCGGCGACGGCAAGCGCCTGACCGGCACCGAAGCCCTGCTGCGCTGGCGCCACCCGCGCCGTGGCCTGGTGCCGCCGGGGGATTTCATCCCGGTGCTCGAAGAACTGGGTCTGGTGGTGGAAGTCGGCGAGTGGGTGCTCAAGGAAGCCTGCCGCCAGTTGCGCGAATGGCACAAGGCCAAGGTTCGTGTGCCGAAGGTCTCGGTGAACATTTCTGCGCGGCAGTTCTCCGATGGCCAACTGGGCATGCGCATCGCCAATATCCTTCAGGAAACCGGCCTGCCGCCGGCGTGCCTGGAGCTGGAACTCACCGAAAGTATCCTGATGCGCGAAGTCAGCGAAGCGATGCAGATCCTCGACAGCCTCAAGCGTCTGGGCCTGAGCATCGCGGTCGACGACTTCGGCACCGGTTATTCGTCGCTGAACTACCTCAAGCAATTCCCCATCGACGTGCTGAAAATCGACCGCACCTTCGTCGACGGCCTGCCATCGGGCGAGCAGGACGCGCAGATCGCCCGCGCCATCATCGCCATGGCCCACAGCCTGAATCTGGCGGTGATCGCCGAAGGCGTGGAAACCCACGAGCAGCTGGACTTCCTGCGCGAGCATGGTTGCGACGAAGTGCAGGGCTACCTGTTCGGCCGCCCGATGCCGGCGCAGCGCTTCGAGGCGCAGTTCAGCAATGATGCGCTGTTCATGATCGACTGATCCCCGCCCTGTAGGGGCTTAGATTGCTAGCAAGCTAAGCTCCTACCCACTTCGCCCAGAATCAAAGGAATGGAACGAATTCATTACACAGTAACGAATTCATTCCAATCAGACGCCCCGCCCAGCCAATAAGGCTTTGATCCGACAACCATTTTTCAAAGACCGAATATCTGTAGCGATTTCGCTACAGCCCCTGTCTCGCCGAAACCACTGAAACCCGCCAAAACCCTTGATTTAAAGGCCTCGCGCAAGGTTGGCCGCATATTTGCTAACACTCCTCCCATCATGCTCGCGCCATCGACGAGCACCGTTCCAGTCTGGGGAGTTTCCATGAGCGAGTTGCGTTTTACCGAAGATCACGAGTGGCTGCGTGCCGAAGCAGACGGCAGCGTCACGGTCGGCATTACCGCGTTCGCGCAGAACGCACTGGGTGACGTGGTGTTCGTGCAACTACCAGAGCTTTCGTCCTACGACAAAGGCGCCGAAGCCGCCACCGTTGAATCGGTCAAGGCCGCCAGCGGCGTGTATATGCCGCTGACCGGCGAAGTGGTCGAGGTCAATCCTGCGCTGGATGCCAATCCCGAACTGGTCAACGAAGACCCGCTGGGCGAAGGCTGGTTCTTCCGTTTCATCCCGTCCGACGCTGCCGCTGTCGGCCAACTGCTGGATCAGGACGCCTACGACCGCCTGATCAAAGCCAACGCCGAAGCCTGAGGAGCGCGAAATGACTGATCGCATCGAACTGAGCACCGCCAACGAGTTCATCGCCCGTCACATCGGCCCGCGCGCCGACGACGAGAAAGCCATGCTCGCCACCCTGGGCTTCGACTCGCTGGAGGCGCTGAGCGCCAGCGTCATCCCCGAATCCATCAAGGGCACCAGCGTACTGGGTCTGTCCGCAGGTCAAAGCGAAGCCGATGCGCTGGCCGATATCAAGGCCATCGCCGGCAAGAACCAGCTGTTCAAGACCTACATCGGCCAGGGCTACTACAACACCCACACCCCGGCGCCGATCCTGCGCAACCTGCTGGAAAACCCGGCCTGGTACACCGCCTACACCCCATACCAGCCAGAAATTTCCCAGGGCCGCCTGGAGTCGCTGCTGAACTTCCAGACCCTGATCAGCGACCTGACCGGCCTGCCGATCGCCAACGCGTCACTGCTGGACGAAGCCACCGCCGCTGCCGAAGCCATGACCTTCTGCAAACGCCTGAGCAAGAACAAAGGCAGCCACAAATTCTTCGCCTCGATCCACTGCCACCCGCAAACCCTGGACGTGCTGCGCACCCGCGCCGAGCCACTGGGCATCGAAGTGGTGGTGGCGGACGAAAGCCAGCTGGGCGATGTCAGCGAATTCTTCGGCGCTGTGCTGCAGTACCCGGCCAGCAACGGTGACGTGTTCGACTACCGCGAACTGGTCGAGCGCTTCCACGCCGCCAACGCGCTGGTCGCTGTCGCAGCCGACCTGCTGGCCCTGACCCTGCTGACCCCGCCCGGCGAATTCGGCGCCGACGTGGCCATCGGCAGCGCCCAGCGCTTTGGTGTGCCGCTGGGCTTCGGTGGTCCGCACGCGGCCTACTTCTCCACCAAGGACGCCTACAAGCGCGACATGCCGGGCCGTCTGGTAGGCGTGTCCATCGACCGTTTCGGCAAGACAGCCCTGCGTCTGGCCATGCAGACCCGCGAACAGCACATCCGCCGCGAGAAGGCCACCAGCAACATCTGCACCGCACAGGTGCTGCTCGCCAACATCGCCAGCATGTACGCCGTTTACCACGGCCCGCGCGGCCTGACCCGCATCGCCAATCGCGTGCACCAACTGACCGCGATCTTCGCCGAGGGCCTGAGTCAACTGGGCCTTAAGCCTGAGCAAGCGTTCTTCTTCGACAGCATCACCCTGAACACCGGCGCGAAAACCGCCGAACTGCACGCCAAGGCACGCGCCCAGCAGATCAACCTGCGCGAAGTCGACGCTCAGCGTCTGGGCCTGTCGCTGGACGAAACCACCCAGCAAGCCGACGTAGAAGTACTGTGGAAGCTGTTCGCCGCCGACGGCCAGGCCCTGCCTGATTTCGCCGCGCTGGCCGCAAGCGTTCAGGCGCGTCTGCCTGCCGAACTCAAGCGTCAGTCGCCTGTACTGAGCCACCCGGTATTCAACCGCTACCACTCCGAAACCGAGCTGATGCGCTACCTGCGCCGCTTGGCCGACAAGGACCTGGCACTGGATCGCACCATGATCCCGCTGGGCTCGTGCACCATGAAGCTCAATGCCGCCAGCGAAATGATCCCGGTGACCTGGGCCGAATTCGGCAACCTGCACCCGTTCGCCCCGGCCGAGCAGAGCGCCGGTTACCAGCAACTGACCGACGAGCTGGAGGCGATGCTCTGCGCCGCCACCGGTTACGACTCGATTTCCCTGCAGCCGAACGCCGGCTCTCAGGGCGAGTACGCTGGCCTGCTGGCCATTCGCGCCTACCACCAGAGCCGTGGCGACGACCGTCGCGACATCTGCCTGATCCCGTCCTCGGCCCACGGCACCAACCCTGCCACCGCCCAGATGGCCGGCATGCGCGTGGTGGTGACCGCCTGTGACGCCCGCGGCAACGTCGATATCGAAGACCTGCGCGCCAAGGCCATCGAGCACCGCGAACACCTCGCGGCCCTGATGATCACCTACCCGTCGACCCACGGCGTGTTCGAGGAAGGCATCCGCGAAATCTGCGGCATCGTCCACGACAACGGCGGCCAGGTTTACATCGACGGAGCCAACATGAACGCCATGGTCGGCCTGTGCGCACCGGGCAAGTTCGGCGGCGACGTGTCCCACCTGAACCTGCACAAGACCTTCTGCATTCCCCATGGTGGTGGCGGCCCGGGCGTCGGCCCTATCGGCGTCAAATCCCACCTGGCGCCGTTCCTGCCGGGCCACGGCAAGATGGAGCGCAAGGAAGGCGCGGTCTGCGCGGCGCCGTTCGGCAGCGCGAGCATTCTGCCGATCACCTGGATGTACATCCGCATGATGGGCGGCGAAGGCCTCAAGCGCGCTTCGCAACTGGCGATCCTCAACGCCAACTACATCTCCCGCCGCCTGGAAGAGCACTACCCGGTGCTCTACACCGGCAGCAGCGGCCTGGTGGCCCACGAGTGCATCCTGGATCTGCGCCCGCTCAAGGACAGCAGCGGCATCAGCGTCGACGACGTGGCCAAGCGCCTGATCGACTTCGGCTTCCACGCACCGACCATGTCGTTCCCAGTGGCGGGCACGCTGATGATCGAACCGACCGAGAGCGAATCCAAGGAAGAACTGGACCGCTTCTGCGACGCCATGATCAAGATCCGCGAAGAAATCCGTGCAGTGGAAAGCGGCGCGCTGGACAAGGACGACAACCCGCTGAAGAACGCCCCGCACACTGCAGCCGAGCTGGTTGGCGAGTGGAGCCACCCGTACAGCCGTGAACAGGCCGTCTACCCGGTCGCCTCGTTGATCGAAGGCAAGTACTGGCCACCGGTCGGCCGCGTCGACAACGTGTTCGGCGACCGGAACCTGGTGTGCGCCTGCCCATCTATCGAAGACTACGCTTAAGCAGTCGCAAACCTGCAGCCGTCGCGACCCGGTTTCGTGGGAGCCGGCTTGCTGGCGAAAGCGGTGTGTCATTCACCCTTGATGTGTCTGACCCAGCGCGTTCGTCAGCAAGCCGGCTCCCACAGGGACCGCGCCAAGTCCCCAGAATAAGAACGACACCGGAGCCCAATCATGTCCCTGAGCGTGTTTGACCTGTTCAAGATCGGCATTGGCCCCTCCAGCTCTCATACCGTGGGCCCGATGCGCGCGGCGGCACGCTTCGTCGAAGGCTTGCGCCGGGACGATCTGCTGGCCAGCACCGCCTGCGTGAAGGTCGAGTTGTACGGATCGCTCGGCGCCACCGGCAAAGGCCACGGCAGCGACAAGGCCGTGCTGCTGGGCCTGGAAGGCGAGCATCCGGACACCGTCGACACCGAACATGTGGACGAACGCCTGCAGCGCATTCGCAAAAGCGAGCGCATCAACCTGCTGGGCGAACACAGCATCGAATTCATTGAAAAACAGCACCTGGCGATGATTCGCAAGCCGCTGCCCTATCACCCCAACGGCATGATCTTCCGCGCCTTCGACAGCGCCGGCCTGCAAATCCGCAGCCGCGAGTACTACTCGGTCGGCGGCGGGTTCGTGGTGGATGAGGACGCCGCCGGGGCCGATCGCATCGTCGAAGACAGCACCGTGCTGGCCTACCCGTTCAAGACCGGCAAAGAACTGATGGCTCATTGCGCCAATACCGGGCTGTCGATCAGCCAGGTGATGCTGGCCAATGAAGCGGCGTGGCGGCCTGAAGCGGAAACCCGCGCAGGGCTGCTGAAGATCTGGCAGGTGATGCAGGACTGCGTCGAAGCCGGGTGTCGCAACGAAGGCATTCTGGCCGGTGGCCTGAAGGTCAAACGACGCGCTGCTGCGTTGTATCGGCAACTGTGCAAGAACCCGGAAGCCTCCCTGCGCGATGCGCTGTCGGTGCTGGACTGGGTCAATCTGTACGCCCTGGCGGTGAACGAAGAAAACGCCAATGGCGGGCGTGTGGTCACCGCGCCCACCAACGGCGCGGCGGGCATCGTCCCGGCAGTGCTGCATTACTACATGCGCTTCATCAGCGGCGCCAACGAAGACGGCGTGGTGCGCTTTCTGCTGACGGCGGCGGCCATCGGCATCTTATATAAAGAAAACGCGTCGATTTCCGGCGCCGAAGTCGGCTGCCAGGGCGAAGTCGGCGTGGCCTGCTCCATGGCTGCGGGCGCGCTGTGCGAAGTCATGGGCGGCAATGTGCAGCAAGTCGAGAACGCTGCGGAAATCGGCATGGAACACAACCTGGGCCTGACCTGCGACCCGATTGGCGGGCTGGTGCAAGTACCCTGCATCGAGCGCAACGCCATGGGCTCGGTCAAGGCCATCAACGCGGTGCGCATGGCCCTGCGCGGCGACGGGCAGCACTTCGTCTCGCTCGACAAAGTCATCCGCACCATGCGCCAGACCGGCGCCGACATGAAAAGCAAATACAAGGAAACAGCCCGTGGCGGGCTGGCCGTGAACATTATCGAGTGCTGATACCAGCGCCCTTTTTCCTCGTGTGCGGCGCGCCCGGACACGGACATGCATTGAAGGAGTCATCGATGTCCCAAGCACTTTTGAAAACCCCTCTCAACGCCCTGCACCGCGAACTGGGTGCGCGCATGGTCGAGTTCGCAGGCTACGACATGCCTGTGCAGTACCCGGCCGGGGTGATGAAGGAGCACCTGCACACCCGTGAGCAGGCCGGCCTGTTCGACGTGTCGCACATGGGCCAGATCCTGCTGAGCGGCCCGAATGCGGCCAAGGCCCTGGAAACCCTGGTGCCTGTGGACATCATCGACCTGCCCGTGGGCATGCAGCGCTACGCCATGTTCACCAATGAAACCGGCGGCATTCTCGATGACCTGATGGTCGCCAACCTGGGCGGCGATCGCCTGATGCTGGTGGTCAACGCCGCCTGCAAGGAGCAGGACCTGGCGCACCTCAAGCAGCACATCGGCAATCAGTGCGAAATCCAGCCGCTGTTCGAGGAGCGCGCACTCCTCGCCCTGCAAGGCCCACAGGCCGTGACCGTGCTGGCCCGCCTGGCGCCGGAAGTGGCGAAGATGACCTTCATGCAATACGCCGCGATGCCGATCGACGGTATCGACTGCTACGTCAGCCGCTCGGGTTACACCGGTGAAGACGGTTATGAGATTTCCGTACCGGCCGACCAGGCCGAATCCTTCGCCCGCCGTCTGCTGGCCGAGCCGGAAGTCGAAGCCATCGGCCTGGGTGCACGGGATTCGCTGCGTCTGGAGGCCGGTCTGTGCCTGTACGGCCACGACATGAACACCGAAACCACGCCGATCCAGGCCAGCCTGTTGTGGGCCATTTCCAAGGCGCGCCGCGCAGAGGGTGCTCGCGCTGGCGGCTTCCCGGGTGCCGAACAGGTTTTCGCACAGCACCAACATGGTGCAGAGCGCAAGCGCGTCGGCCTGCTGCCGCAGGAACGCACCCCGGTGCGTGAAGGTGCAGAAATCGTCGACGGCGATGACAAAACCGTGGGCAGCGTGTGCAGTGGTGGCTTCGGCCCGACCCTCGGTGCGCCAGTGGCGATGGGCTACGTGGACGCTGCCCTGACGGCGATCGACACCCCGCTGTGGGCCATCGTGCGCGGCAAGAAGGTCGCGCTGAAGGTCAGCAAAATGCCTTTCGTTTCGCCACGTTACTTCCGCGGCTAAGCACTGACGTCAAAAAATACGGCACCGCAACAGTGCATGTCACTGTTGCGATGCCGCACTGTGAAGCCTGCGCAAACAGCAATCAAACTGTCAGAAAACTGCACTTTCCAACGCCTCTAAACAGCAAAAACTATCGATTGGGCCTGTGTGGTTAAAGTTTTCAAAAAGTGGCCGAAAGCCCCTGAAACCGGGCTTATCCGGGGCTTGTTTTTTCTGCGGGAGTTAGCGTAGAGTCTCCCAACTGTGTTTGCATAGGTCGCTGGGATCGTGACCTGGGCAGTAGCGCCAAAAGCAATGCTACATCCCGCTCTACGTTTCTTCTTCCTGCAACCAGCCCAGTACTCTTTCGTGTGAAAGGGGCTGTCATTAATTTATGCTCCAAGGAATAAGAAAATGTCTCAACGTCAGAGCGGTACCGTTAAGTGGTTTAACGACGAGAAAGGTTTTGGTTTTATCACTCCAGAGAGCGGTCCGGATCTGTTCGTCCACTTCCGCGCTATTCAGGGCAACGGTTTCAAGAGCCTGAAAGAAGGCCAGAAAGTGACTTTCGTTGCTGTGCAAGGCCAGAAAGGCATGCAAGCTGACGAAGTGATCGCTGAAGCCTGATCGCTGAAAGCAAAAAGAGCCCCTGATGTGACCCATCAGGGGCTTTTTTATGCCTGCGATTTCCTACACTGCACACATCCCGTGTCGACGAGTGTGCCTCATGCCAAAACACCAGTTGCGCCCTCAGGGCGACTTCCCACCGGCCGGCCTGGGCAGACGCCTGGCGGCGATCTTCTACGACGCGCTGCTGTGCGTCGCGCTGCTAATGGTCACGACCTTCATCTACAAGCTGATCTGGATGGGCATCGTCGGCGAAGCCAGGCTGCGGCAGATGTCCGAGTCGGGCGCGCTGGATGGGGATCCATTGCTGTCCACGATTTTGCTTTTTGCGCTGTTCGCGTTTTTCGCCAAGTTCTGGACCCACGCCGGGCAGACCCTGGGCATGCAGGTCTGGGGCATCCGCGTGCAGAACGCCGACGGCACCGGGATCAGCCTGTGGCAGGCCCTGCTGCGTTTCGTGGTGGCCATTGCGTCATGGCTGTGTGTCGGGCTGGGGTTTTTGTGGAGCCTGTTCGACAAGCAGAAGCGCAGCTGGCATGACATGTATTCCGAGACGCAGGTGGTGCGGGTGCCTAAGCGCGGTAAGCGGGATTGAGGCGTGGAGAGCTCTCGTACCATAGGCGCCTGATCGATCGCTGGGGATCTGCCTAACGGCAGATCTGTTTCGGCTTCGCCGAGTTACTTTGTTTCGGCAAAGTAACCAAACCATTGCTCCTGGTTTGGGTCCTCCTTCGTCGGACTTCCTTCACTCCGGCCTCGCTCCGTGGGCCCGGCGTGAATGGGCCATCCATGGCCCACACGCCTCTCGCCGCATCCATGCGGCTCGACCCACTCCGCGAGACCTCCGTTCAGCCTGCACCCAAGTCGCGTTTGGTGGTGTCTGGGCTATCGCGCACCAAGATCAAAATCAAAAGCGATTGGCTGACGCCATCGACCGGCTAACGCCGTCCCCGTAGCAGCCGAGCTTGCTCGCGGGTGGCCCTCAAGATCGCCCCGCCGGCAAGCCGTGCTGCTACGGAGGGCATTATCCTTGAGCTTTTGATTTGGCTTTTGATCTTCGTGCGCGATAGCCCAGACGACACCAAACGCGACTTGGGTGCAGGCCGAACGCAGGCGATGTGGAGTGGGCCAAGCGGCAGGATGCCGCGCGAGGCGCGGGGCCATGGATGGCCCATTCGCGCCGGGCCCACGGAACATCGCCGGAGTGAGGGAACCTCGACGAAGTCGAGGCCAAACCAGGAGCAGGACCCCTTGGTTACTTGGGGGTCTTTTCCAAGTAACTCGACGAAGTCGAAACAGATCTGACGTTAGGAAGAGCGCTCTTGATCGTGATTCGACGAAGTCGAAACAGGTCTGGCGTTAGCCAGAACCCAGCAAGCGATCAGACGACCACTGAACATCAGGTGGTTATCTGATCGCCTTTCAAGCCAACGCCAGTGATCACCCCGCCCGGCGCAACAACCACAGCCCCGCCAGCGCACAGATGCCCGCCGGCACCAGCACCGCGAACAGTGGCGAAAAGCCGAACACCAGACTCGACGGCCCCAGCAGATCCTGGGCGATGCGGAAGGTGAAGCCCACCAGCACGCCGGTGAACACGCGCTGGCCCAGGGTCACCGAACGCAGCGGCCCGAAGATGAACGAGATCGCCATCAACACCAGCGCCACCGTCACCAGCGGCTGGAAGATCTTGGTGTAGAACGCCAGCCAGTAGCGACCATTACTCAGCCCCTGGTCGGCCAGGTAGTTGGCATAGCCGTACAGCCCGGTCATCGACAGCGACTCCGGTGGCAACACCACCGTGCTCAGCAGTTGCGGGCTGAGGGCGATTTCCCAGCGCTCTTCTGGCGCAGTCACCACTTCGGTCCGGCCGTCGTGGAAGACGGTCGTGGTGACGTCCTTGAGCTCCCAGTAGTCCTTCTTGAAGTTGGCCTGCTTGGCGAAGCTGGACGTCAGCATGTGACGCTGATCGTCGAAGTGATAGCGCGTCACGCCGTACAGCAAGCCGTTGGGTTGCACGGTGTTGATGTGGATGAACTCTTCGCCCTGACGGTGCCACAGGCCGCGCTTGGCGCTCTGCGCATCGCCGGTGCCCTGGGCCAGCGAGCGCGCCGCCTGGGCTTGCGCTTCGGTCACGGGCGCGACGTATTCACCGATCAGCAGGCCGGCCACCATCAGCACCAGCATCGGCTTCATGACCGCCCAGACGATACGGCCGATGGACACACCGGCCGCCCGCATGATGGTCAGTTCGCTGCTGCTGGCCAGGGTGCCCAGGCCGATCAGGCAGCCGATCAGTGCGGCCATCGGCAGCATGTCGTAGAGGCGGCGCGGCGCGGTCATGACCACGAAGCTGCCGGCGTCCCAAAAGGTATAGGTGTCGCTGATGTCGGCCATCTCGTCGATGAAGGCGAACAGCGACGCCAGCCCGAGGATGATGCCCAGCACGGCGAGAATCGCCATGAACACGCTTTTGCCAATGTAGCGGTCCAGTTTAACCACGGGCCACCTCCGCTACTGCGCGGCGGCTGGCCACTTTCAGGCGCAGGGGCTCCCAGTACAACAGGCCCAGGCCGATCGCCAGGAAGATCGCGTGCACCCACCACAAGCCCAGAACCATCGGAATCTTGCCCTTCTCCAGCGCGCCGCGAGCGGCAATCAGAATGGTCAGGTAGGCCATGTACAGCAGAATGGCCGGCAGCAGCTTGAGGAAGCGGCCCTGACGCGGGTTGACGCGGGCCAGCGGCACGGCCATCAGCGTGACGATGAACACCAGGATCGGCAGGGAAATCCGCCATTGCAGCTCGGCCTTGTTGCGCGCGGTGTCTTCGCCGGTCAGCAGTTCGCTGGTCGGGATCGCGTCGCGGTCAGTGATTTCATCGCTGATTTCAGGCTTGGGCAGCAGGGCACCGTAGGTGTCGTACTTGATCACGCGGTAGTCGGCCTGGCCCGGGTTGCCGTCGTAGCGGTAGCCGTTTTCCAGAATCAGGTAGCGGTTGCCGTCAGGCTTGATCTCCTGACGACCCTTCTCGCCCACCAGCACGGTGATGCCGTGGTCCTTCTTCTCGTCGAGCTTTTTCTCGGAGATGAACACGCCGCCCAGGTTGATCCGGTCGTCGGTCATGGTTTCGGTGTAGGTCACGCGGCTGCCGTCGCGCAGCAACTGGAAGCGGCCCGGCACCAGGGTGTCGAACTCGGTCATCGCGTCCTGCTTGTTGATCAGCAGCTGAAACTGGGTCGCGCCCTGAGGCGCCAGGCTGAAGCTCAGCCAGGCCACCAGCAGCGACACCAGCGCGGCCGGCGCCAAGGTCATCCACAGCAGGCGCTGCTGGCTCATGCCGGTGGCCGAGAGCACGGTCATCTCGCTTTCCAGGTACAGCCGCCCGTAGGCCAGCAGGATGCCAAGGAACAGCCCCAGCGGCAGGATCAGCTGCAGAAAGCCCGGCAGGCGAAAGCCCATGATCAGGAACAGCACGCCCGGATCCAGCGCACCGGACGCAGCCTGGGCCAGGTACTTGATGAAGCGGCCACTCATGATGATTACCAGCAGCACGGCGCTGACAGCGCTCAAGGTAACCAGCACTTCTCGGGACAGGTAACGGAAGACAATCAAACCAGACACTCCAGGGTTGTCACGCTACAGACAGCCTGACAAGGAAATGGATCAGCCATGATGCTCGCGACGGAGAACCACCGAAAAAATATGCGGCATTATCCTGTGATTGGGTGTGTCTGTCACTGCGTGCACCGGATACTTGTTGCATCTGTATCTGACAACCCCGTCGCATCGGGTAGCACTGACGTGCCAACCCGGCGCTCTGCGGGGTTGTCATCTCACTGCAGCCGGGGTCAAACTGCGGGCCATGCCGCTGGCGTGGCGCAGCGAACCCGCTGACAGCCCGCCCAGCCGCGCACTCATTTTTGCGTAACCACAGTTTATTCGGGGACCCCGACATGGAATTGGTTGTTAAGAGCGTCAGTGCAGAAACCTTGAAAACCGCCACCCTGGTGGTCGCCGTCGGCGAAGGCCGCACCCTGAGCGAGGCTGCACAGAGCGTCGACACCCTGAGTGGCGGCGCGATCAGCGCCGTGCTCAAGCGCGGCGATCTGGCGGGCAAGGTCGGCCAGAGCCTGCTGCTGCACAGCCTGCCCAACCTCAAGGCCGAGCGCGTGCTGCTGGTTGGCGCTGGCAAAGACGCCGAGCTGAGCGACCGTCAGTTTCGCAAGATCGTCAGCGGCGCGCTGAACACCCTCAAGAACCTGGGCGGCACTGATGCAGCCTTCGCGCTGGATCAACTGAACGTCAAGAACCGCGACATTTACGGCAAGAACCGCCTGCTGGTTGAAACCCTGGCCGATGGCGAATACGTGTTCGACCGTTACAAGAGCCAGAAAGCCGACCCGCGCGCCCTGAAGAAAGTCACCCTGCTGACCGCCAAGGCCAACGTGGCCGACGTCGAGCGCGCCAGCAAGCACGCCCTGGCCATCGCTGCCGGCATGGCCGTGACCCGCGATCTGGGCAACATGCCGCCGAACATCTGCCACCCGACCTACCTGGGTGAGCAGGCCAAGGCGCTGGGCAAGGCCACCAAGGGCCTGAAGGTCGAAGTGTTCGACGAGAAGAAAATCGCCGAGCTGGGCATGGGTTCGTTCCTCGCCGTCGGCCAGGGCAGCGCCCAGCCGCCGCGCCTGATCGTGATGCAATACTCCAACGGCAAGAAGAGCGACAAGCCGTTCGTGCTGGTCGGCAAGGGCATCACCTTCGACACCGGCGGCATCAGCCTCAAGCCGGGCGCAGGCATGGACGAAATGAAATTCGACATGTGCGGCGCCGCCAGCGTGTTCGGCACCCTGAACGCCGTGCTCGCCCTGCAACTGCCGATCAACCTGGTGTGCATCATCGCCGCCGCTGAGAACATGCCGAGCGGCACCGCGACGCGCCCGGGCGACATCGTCAAGACCATGAGCGGGCAGACCGTCGAGATCCTCAACACCGACGCCGAAGGCCGTCTGGTGCTGTGCGACGCCCTGACCTACGCCGAACGCTTCAAGCCACAGGCGGTGATCGATATCGCAACCCTGACCGGCGCCTGTGTGGTTGCCCTGGGCGGCCACACGTCGGGCCTGCTGGGTAACAGCGACGCGCTGATCAATCAAGTGCTGGACGCCGGCAAGCGTGCCGACGACCGCGCCTGGCAGCTGCCGCTGTTCGACGAGTACCAGGAGCAACTGGACAGCCCGTTCGCCGACATCGCCAACATTGGTGGCCCGAAAGGCGGCACCATCACTGCGGCCTGCTTCCTCTCGCGCTTCACCAAGGCCTACGAGTGGGCGCACCTGGACATCGCCGGTACCGCCTGGCTGAGCAGCGGCAAGGACAAGGGCGCCACTGGCCGTCCGGTTCCGCTGCTGACCCAGTACCTGATCGACCGCGCCGGCGTCTGATCCGGCTGCACGATGTACCGGCGCCTCATTGAGGCGTCGGCGCATATTCTGGAAAGACCATGACCCAAGTCGACTTCTACATCCTGCCCAGCGCCGATCCGCTTGCGCGCCTGGACTTCGCCTGCAAGCTGACCGACAAGGCCTGGCGCCTTGGCCACAAGGTCTACCTGCATTGCAGCGATGCTGCACAGCGCGAGGAACTGGACGCCCGCCTGTGGCGCTTCAAGGGCGAGACCTTCGTGCCCCACGGCCCGATCGAGGATGACCAGGACGCCCCCGTGGCGCTGGGCATCGGCACCGATCCGGGCGCTCATCAGGATCTGCTGGTCAACCTGGACCTGCGCATCCCCGAATTCTTCAAACGCTTCGCCCGCATCGCCGAGATCGTCATCGAGGAACCGGCCATCCGCCAGGCTGCGCGGGAGAGTTTCCGCTTCTACCGCGAACAGGGCTATCCTCTGCAAGATCACCGACTGCAGCGTCTTTGAGCACCCAATGGACAATTCAAAACACCTTAAAGATTCCGCCCATTTGCTGGAGGACCTCGAGTCGATCCGCCAGTTGCTCGGCGACGAATCCATGCAACCGCCACTGTTGACCGACGCGCTGAATGCCGAAGGCCAGATTCCGCTGCTGTTCGACGTGGTCAGTGGGCAGGTCGTGCCGGCTGAAGAGCCAGACGACATCCCGACCCTGACCGCCGAACCCGAAGCCACGCCGGCCTCCGCAGCGCCGCAAGCCGAACCCGAGGCCGCCAAGGCCGGCCCGAATCCGGACGACCTGCTGCACCTGGACAGCGAACTGCGCGCCGCCGCGCAACTGATCATGCAAGACGTGATCGACGACTTCGCCCCACACATCGAAAACGAAATCAAACGCCGCCTCGATGCCCGGATGGAGCGGCTCTTAAGCCAGTACAACAATTGACCTGACAACCCGGTGCCGCTTCTGGGCGCAGCCCGTACCACACAACTCGGTGTCGCTTCTGGGCGGAGCCCGTAGGAGCTGCCGGGGTCGCGCTCGACCTTGCCAGCGATCTGGCGCGAAGTGGCAGTAAATTCAGAGCATACGGTTTGCCTGCCCCTATTGAGTCGTTTGGTTTTGCTGCCGCTTCGCGCCAGATCGCGAGCAAGCTGCGCTCCTACGCCCTTCGGGCAGAATCAAAAGCAATGGGTCGTGCCGCTCATACGCCTGCGGTTCACCGCTTGTAGCTTGCCGCCGCTCCTAAAAGCTATACTCCTTCGTTTTTCCGACTCAAAGCAGATCAGGTTCCCGCCGCGCATGGACAAGACCTACCAGCCGCACGCCATCGAAACTTCCTGGTACCAGACCTGGGAGTCCGAGAATTACTTCGCTCCGCAAGGCGCGGGCGACTCGTACACCATCATGATTCCGCCGCCGAACGTCACCGGCAGCCTGCACATGGGCCACGGTTTCAACAACGCGATCATGGACGCCCTGATCCGGTTCCGCCGCATGCAGGGCCGTAACACCCTGTGGCAGCCGGGCACCGACCACGCCGGTATCGCCACGCAGATGCTGGTGGAGCGCCAGCTCGAAGCCCAGGGCCAGAACCGCCATGATCTGGGTCGCGAGAAATTCCTCGAAAAAGTCTGGGAGTGGAAAGATCAGTCCGGCGGCAACATCAGCCGTCAGATTCGTCGCCTGGGCTCGTCCGTCGACTGGAGCCGTGAGCGCTTCACCATGGACGACGGCCTGTCCGAAGCGGTCAAGGAAGCCTTCGTGCGCCTGCACGAAGACGGCCTGATCTACCGCGGCAAGCGCCTGGTCAACTGGGACACCAAGCTGCACACCGCCATCTCCGACCTTGAAGTGGAAAACCACGACGAGAAAGGCAGCCTGTGGAACCTGCGCTACCCGCTGGCCGACGGCGTCAAGACCGCTGAAGGCCAGGATTACCTGATCGTCGCCACGACCCGTCCGGAAACCATGCTCGGTGACGCCGCCGTGGCCGTGAACCCGAACGACGAGCGCTACAAGGCGCTGATTGGCAAGTTCGTCGAGCTGCCACTGGTGGGTCGTCGCATCCCGATCATCGCCGACGACTACTGCGACCCTGAATTCGGCACCGGCTGCGTGAAGATCACCCCGGCCCACGATTTCAACGACTACGAAGTCGGCAAGCGCCATAACCTGCCGCTGCTGAACATCTTCGACAAGAACGCCAACGTGCTGCCTGCCGCTCAGGTGTTCAACCTCGACGGCACCCTGAACGAAACGGTCGACGGCAGCCTGCCGGCCGAGTACGCGGGCCTGGACCGCTTCGAAGCGCGCAAGCAGATCGTTGCCGCGTTCGAAGCCGCTGGCCTGTTGGTCAGCGTCGACGACCACGCCCTGAAAGTGCCGAAAGGCGACCGTTCCGGCACCGTCATCGAGCCGTGGCTGACCGACCAGTGGTACGTGTCCACCAAGCCGCTGGCCGAGCCGGCCATCGCTGCCGTGGAAGACGGCCGCATCGCCTTCGTCCCGAAACAATACGAAAACATGTACTTCTCCTGGATGCGCGACATTCAGGACTGGTGCATCAGCCGTCAGCTGTGGTGGGGCCACCGCATCCCGGCCTGGTACGACGAGTCCGGCAAGGTCTACGTTGGCCGTGACGAAGCCGAAGTGCGCGCCAAGCACAACATCGGCGCCGATGTCGTGCTGCAGCAGGACAACGACGTACTCGACACCTGGTTCAGTTCGGGCCTGTGGACCTTCTCCACCCTGGGCTGGCCGGAACAGACCGAGTTCCTGAAAACCTTCCACCCGACCGACGTGCTGGTCACCGGCTTCGACATCATTTTCTTCTGGGTTGCCCGGATGATCATGCTCACCATGCATTTGGTGAAAAACGAAGACGGCACCCCTCAGATCCCGTTCAAGACCGTGTACGTGCACGGCCTGGTACGCGATGGCCAGGGCCAGAAGATGTCCAAGTCCAAGGGCAACGTCCTGGACCCGCTGGACATCGTCGACGGTATCGAGCTTGAAGCACTGGTGCAGAAACGCACCAGCGGCATGATGCAGCCGCAACTGGCCAAGAAGATCGAGAAGCAGACCCGCGCCGAATTCGCTGACGGCATCGCCAGCTACGGCACCGACGCCCTGCGCTTCACCTTCTGCTCGCTGGCCTCCACCGGCCGCGACATCAAGTTCGACATGGGCCGCGTCGAAGGCTATCGCAACTTCTGCAACAAGATCTGGAACGCCGCGCGCTACGTGCTGGACAAGGGTGAAGACTGCGGCCAGAACGGCGAAGCCTACGAGCTGTCGCTGCCGGATCGCTGGATCATCTCGCAGCTGCAACGCACCGAAGCCGAAGTGACCCGCCAGCTGGATCAGTTCCGTTTCGACCTCGCCGCGCAAGCGCTGTACGAGTTCATCTGGAACCAGTACTGCGACTGGTATCTGGAGCTGTCCAAGCCAGTGTTGTGGGACGAGAACGCGCCGGTCGAGCGCCAGCGCGGCACCCGCCGCACCCTGGTGCGCGTGCTCGAAGTGGCGCTGCGTCTGGCTCACCCGTTCATGCCGTTCATCACCGAAGAAATCTGGCAGCGCCTGGCGCCGCTGGTCGGCGCAGAAGGCAAAACGATCATGCTGCAACCGTGGCCAGTGGCCAACGAGGAGCGCATCGATGCCGCCGCCGAAGGCGATATCGAGTGGCTCAAGGGCCTGATGCTGGGCGTGCGTAACATCCGTGGCGAAATGAACATCGGTCCGGGCAAACCCTTGGCACTGTTCCTGAAGAACGCCAGCGCCGAAGACCAGCGCCGCCTGAACGAAAACGAGCACCTGCTGAAGAAGCTGGCCAAGCTCGAATCCTTCACCGTGCTGGGCGCAGGCGACGAAGCACCGCTGTCGGCCACCGCACTGGTCGGCGAGATGGAAGTGCTGGTGCCGATGGCCGGCCTGATCGACAAGGACGCTGAGCTGGCGCGCCTGGACAAGGAAATCCAGCGCCTGCAAGGCGAAGTGCAGCGCGTGGGCGGCAAGCTGTCCAACGCCGCCTTCGTCGACAAGGCTCCAGCCGACGTCATCGCCAAGGAACGCGCCAAGCTGACCGAGGCCGAGCAGGCACTGGGCAAGCTGGCCGAGCAACACGCGCGTATCGCCAGTCTGTAACAACCCGATCAGCCAGCCCGACGCCGGGCTGGCTGATTACGCTGAACCCTGTAGGAGTGAGCTTGCTCGCGAAAGCGGTCTGTCTGTAACGAACACGTTGCCTGACACACCGCTTTCGCGAGCAAGCTCACTCCTACAGGGTTTTGTGTTCTCTGTGGAACCGGATTCATGACCAACCAGCCCCCACCCAAACCGCCCCGCAAGAAGCCCAAAACCGCGCCGCCGGCCAAACCCGCCGAGCCACGGGAAAAGGCCAGCCTGCACCCGCGCAATCGCCATCAGGGCCGCTACGACTTCCCCAAGCTGATCAAGGCCTGCCCGGAACTGGGCCAGTTCGTGATCACCAACCCGTACGGCAAGGAAAGCATCGACTTCGCCAACCCCGCAGCGGTGCGCGTGTTCAACCGGGCCCTGCTCAAATCCTTCTACGGCATCGCGCACTGGGACATCCCGGCCGACTACCTGTGCCCACCGGTTCCAGGCCGGGCCGACTACGTGCACTTTCTGGCCGACCTGCTGGCCGAACGCAATGAAGGCGTGATTCCCCGGGGCGCCGCGGTCAAAGCGCTGGACATCGGCACCGGTGCCAACTGCATCTACCCGCTGATCGGCCACAGCGACTACGGCTGGCACTTCCTGGGCTCGGACATCGACAAGACCGCCCTCGCCTCGGCCAGCACCATCGTCAAGGCCAACCGCCTGGACAAGGCCATCGGCCTGCGCCAGCAAGACAATCGCAAGCACATCCTCACGGGGCTGCTGCAGCCCGACGAGCGCTTCGACATCAGCCTGTGCAACCCGCCCTTCCACGCCTCTGCAGAGGAGGCCCTGAGCGGCAGCCGGCGCAAATGGCGAGCCTTGGGCAAGGCTGACCCGAAACGCAAATTGCCGGTGCTGAACTTCGGCGGCCAGGCGGCGGAGTTGTGGTGCGAAGGCGGCGAAGCGCGTTTCGTGACGCAACTGATCAGCGAAAGCGCGCAGATCCCGACCCAGGTGCTGTGGTTCAGCACGCTGGTGTCCAAGGCGTCCAACCTGCCGCTGATCCAGTCAGCCCTGAAAAAGGCCGGAGCGCTGGAAAGCCAGGTGGTGGAGATGTCACAGGGGCAGAAACAGAGCCGTTTCGTGGCCTGGACCTTTCATGACAAGGCTCAGCAAGCAATCTGGCGCGCACAGCGCTGGAGTTAGTTTTCAGAACGTAGCAGCACGGCTTGCCGGCGGGACCGTCCTCGAAATCGCCCCGCCGGCAAGCCGTGCTGCTACGAAAGCGGATGCGTCAGCTCAGGCGCTGCTGCAGTGAATGACAGACCGCATTCGCCAGCAAGCCGGCGCCTACAAAACCCAAACGCCGGGCACAAAAAAACCGTGTCCGGATCGCTCCGCTACACGGTTTCTCAACAAGCAGCGTTTTCGCTTACTTGTTTACTGCGTCGGTCAGCACCTTGGCTGGAACGAACTTGACGACTTTCTTGGCAGCGATTTCGATGGCAGCACCAGTCGAAGGGTTGCGGCCAGTGCGTGCTGGACGCTCGGTGATTTTCAGCTTGCCGATGCCTGGCAGAGTGATTTCACTACCGTTTTCCAGTTGGTCAGCGACGATTTGGCCCAATTGGTCCAGAGCATTGCGCGCGGTGGTTTTTGGCGCGTCGATAGCTTCTGCGATATCGGCGATCAATTGGTCTTTAGTCAGAGCCATGGTGGTGTTCCTTCCCTATCAATTCATATGGTTTGCAGTGCGGGTACAGACGCGAATGTAGATACACAAATCGGCCTTTGGTTCGGCCAAAGCCCCACAAACTGCACGCTTGGCGCGCTTCGGTGCGCAAGACCGGGCAAAGCTAGCACAGAGAAAGACAAATATCCCCACTCAACTCGCCATTTGGTCCGCTTTATCGCCCTGAAGGCGTAAAAAAGTCATATGAATCGGTTCAAGGCCCGGTTTTCGGCCTCCCCGGCGCGTTTGCGGCTCAGTCTGCGGTACACTTGGCGACTTTCGCACGGGGCACGCCACTGCCCGTCCAGATCCTCTTTCGCAGCCGAGAAACCCATGCCGATCCGTCATGCCATCGTCCACCTGATCGACAAGAAACCCGACGGCACCCCAGCGGTGCTCCACGCCCGCGACTCGGAGCTTGGCGAGTCTGTGGCCATCGAGAACATGCTGGCCGACCTCAATGAGAGCTACAACGCCAAGCAGGGCAAGGCATGGGGCCTGTTCCATCCCGAGTCCGGCGCGCACCCGTTCAGTGGCTGGCTGAAGGAGTATCTGGACGACGGCAAGGATTTCACCGCGTTCAGTCGTATCGCCGTCGAGCACCTGCAAAAGCTGATGGAAGAGTCCAACCTGTCGGTCGGTGGCCACGTACTGTTTGCCCACTACCAACAGGGCATGACCGACTACCTGGCCATCGCCCTGCTGCACCACAGCGAAGGCGTGGCAGTGACCGACGAGCTGGACGTCACCCCTTCACGGCACCTGGACCTTGGGCAGTTGCACCTGGCGGCGCGGATCAACATTTCCGAGTGGCAGAACAACAAGGCGTCCAAGCAATACATCTCGTTCATCAAGGGCAAGAACGGGAAAAAGGTTTCCGAGTATTTCCGTGACTTCATCGGCTGCCAGGAAGGCGTCGACGGCCCTGGGGAAACCCGCACGCTGCTCAAGGCGTTCAGCGATTTCGTCGAGAGCGAAGACCTGCCCGAAGAATCCACCCGCGAGAAAACCAAGGCCCTGGTCGACTACGCCAGCAGCCAGAGCAAGATGGGCGAGCCCATCGCACTGGAAGAACTTTCCGGCCTGATCGACGAAGACCGCCCTCGCGCCTTCTACGAGCACATCCGCAACAAGGACTACGGCCTGTCGCCGGAAATCCCTGCCGACAAACGCACCCTCAACCAGTTCCGCCGCTTCACCGGGCGTGCCGAGGGGCTGTCGATCAGCTTCGAAGCGCACTTGCTGGGCGACAAGATCGAATACGACGAAGAGAAAGGCACGCTGATCATCAAGGGCCTGCCAACCCAGTTGACCGACCAGCTCAAGAGGCGCTGATCCATGCTGATGCGCACCCTCAAGAAATTCGTGCTGATCCTGCTGGTGGTGGTCGTCTGGCAGAACTGGGGCAAGATCGAGAACCTGATCCATCCCGACATGTCTCTCTCGGCGCAGGAGCGCCAGAGCGCCAAAGTCACGCTGTACGCCACCGACTGGTGTGGCTACTGCAAGCAGACGCGGCGCTTTCTCGACAGCAAGGGCATCCCCTACACCGAGTACGACATCGAGAAAGACGCCGCCGGGCGCAAGGCCTACGAGGCCCTGGGTGGACGCGGCATTCCTCTGATCGACGTCAACGGCACGCTGATCAGAGGGTTCTCCGAGGAAGAGATTCTGGCGGCGCTGAAGTAACTCAGCGTTTCTCGATACGGAATCCGTAGCGCGGGAAGTGCACATGCACCACGCCCGCGCGCTCGTCCTCGCGGCGCAGGATGATTTCCTCGCGCCCGCTGAATACCAGCTCCCCAATTACCGGGTCGACGCCGTAGTCCACCGCCGACACGCTCACCTGTGCGCCTGTTTCAAAGCCATTCGCATCGCTCGGCTCGTCGGTTGGTAACGCCGCAGGCTCGGCATCGCGCGCGATTTCCACGGCCTCTGCAGAACTGAGCTTGCTCATCGCGCCATGGCCAAAGCCCAGCACCCGCTGATACCAGTTCGCCACGGCAGGATGGTTTTCCACCAGCGGCGCAGTCACGGGTGTCTGCATGAGGAACCACAAGCAGTGGGCCACGGAAAAATCGGCGATGGACGGCGAACCCAGCAGGAAATCGCCATTGCGCTCCAGTTGCTCATCCAGGCGGCTCATCAAGGTCGGCCACTGCTGCTGCGCTAATGCCAGCGGCACGCGTACTGCGCTGCCACCATCGAAGAAGGTCGAACGATCAGCGGAGAACGCCTTCACCGCCTCAGGCGCGAGCTTGGCGAAACGCTGCGCCACCGAGGCAGGCTGAAACGCCAGGCTGATGGCATGCAGAAATAGCACCGAGTCGGCCCAACTGGCCAAGCCCTGCGCAACGAACGCCTGCTCTTGGGGGAAGAACGTGGGCGAGGACTTTTCTGCTTCCAGACGCCGGGCAATCAGTGCCGTGTCGCAATAGATATCGGCGCCGATCTGCAGCACCGGCGTCTTGCGGTAGCCACCGGTAAGTGCCGTGACGTCCGGCTTGGGCACTATCGGCGGAATGATCACCGAGCGCCACGAGAGCCCCTTGAAGCCGAGCATCAGGCGGGCTTTTTCAGAGAAAGGCGATGCCCAGTAATGGTGGAGGATCAATTCGCTCATGTTCAGCCTCTGCGATGGATGCGTGGGGCCGTGGCGCCCGGCGTTTCAATTCATTGCAACGGTGAGGGTAGCCACCCGACAGGACAAGTGACGAACAAGCCAAGATCCATCACGCCCGCCTAGAGCTGGTTGATCTCGAAAACGTAGGCGATGGTCTGCGTCTTGGCGTCCCACACATAGCGCACATGCTTGCCCTGCACCGGAATCGACACTGCGGGCGGGCGAAAGATTGCTACGCACTCGTGCCCGCTCAGGCGCACGCTGTTGTAGAGCAGCCCCCACGATCCATCCTCGCGCAGCGACCGGGCGAACGCCTGGGCGCTGCCATAGCGGGCAGGATCCGGGTCATGCAGTTCAGGGTGGTCGACGCGAATGTCATGCACCGGCTTGACCACCTGATTGACGTAGGTTCGCAGGGTGATTTCGATATCCGCCTCCTGGGTCGCCGCCAGGAAGCGCTCCTGATGAAAGCGCGTTTCGGCGATGGCAGCCGCCTGGCTGTTGGCGGCGTAGTAGATGCCGTAGGTGCCGTCGGTGAAGCGGCTCGCCCTGCCGATGTGGGTGAAGGCCGCCATGACTGGCGTGGAACCCGGGCCGGATACGCGATCCTCTGGCGCCACCCGTTGCACGACGCCACATTGCTCCTGCAGCCGGTCGTTGGTCAGGGCCTCCAGCGCATAGGCGATTTCCAGCTCGGCCGGGTCGAGCAGATCCTCGAACAGGGTGATGGGGGGAAAGGCGCTGTTGATCATCCTGTAGGCAGCGTCCCAGGCGGGCATCACTGTTTCAGACGCCTTCATCAGCCCCGCACTCCGTCCAGATAGCGACGCACGTCGGCGATGTCCACCACCCGCCCGGCGAGCATGTAGCGCAGCGCCGACTGGCCGTTGAACGGCGCCGCCGAGTTGGGCTTTCCGACCCATTCGTAGGCGCGCTCCAACTGGTTACTGAAAATGATGCTGAGCGCCTTGTGGATGCCCATCAGATATGAAATCCGCTCCAGGGTGTCATGGGGCAGGCGAATCTCGGGAAGGCGCTTGTACTTGTAGAAGGTGGTGTTGCTGACGGCCCCCAGCAGCGTTCTCTGCTCCTCGACCGTACAGCCCCAGTGTTCCATCAGATTGAAAAAGAACTTGAGCGCCACACGCCCGGCCTCGGGGGCGTCGACGCCGTGTCCGTCGTTGTGAGTGATCGCCAGAGCCGTCATGAGGGTGACCTCTTGTTCGTTGAACGTGATGACCAGCCTAGTTCAGATGCGAACAAAAGCAAACAGGTAATTCACATGCGAATTATCTGACAAGCCCTATGGCAGCTTTCGTCAGGGAGCCAGCGAATCGGATGACGCAACGAGTGGATCTTCACTTGGCAACGGGCGGACAAAGCTAGCCGCCAACGCTTCCTTTGCGCTCTTGCGCAGCTTCTTGATCAGCCGCTCCTGGCGCAGCGCTTCGCCCTTGTCGCAGCAAGCCTCGACGTATACCAGCGCCACCGCCGGGCTTGAATAGAAGAACCGCGCGCCCTTGCCGCTCTGGTGTTTCTGGAACCGGCGCTCGGGGTCGTCACTGATGCCGCAGTAGAGCGAGCCATTGGCGGCACGCACCAGATAGACGAACCACGGCTTGGCCGTGGCAGTTTCCGGTGCGGATGGGATATCGATGGCGGTATCGGACATAAGAATGGAGCAAGGCAAACGCAGACGCCGCGATTCTAACAGAGCCTCAGCGCCCGGCCTGCCATGCCTTCAGGCCTTTTTGCGCCTGCGCGCGGATCTTGTTCTGCACCAACGGCGTCCAACCCAGCAGCGCGCCTTTGGCGCCCAGCGCCTGCCGTGACCAGCGCCACAGGTCGAAGTGGTCGTGGTGCTCGACGATCTTGCCGTCACGAAACACAAACCGCGCCTGGATGTCGTTGACCACCGTGCGGCCGGTCTGGCTGAACAGGTAGGTCGCCACCCAGTGGGCGCCGCCGGAGCGGTCGTCGGCGCGCACCTTGTCGAAACGCACGGAAAAATCCCGGGCCCTGGAGGTCAACATGCGCCACATGTCACATGCCTCCTTGCCGCGCAGTTGGCCGAAGACCGGATCGCTGAACAGCACGTCGTCGCTGTAGCAGGCAGCCATGGCTTCGGCGTCGAGGCGGTTGAACGCCTCATAGAATCGAACGATCAGGGCGTTGTTGTTTTCACTCTGGCTGATTTCGCTCATGCGCAGGACATCCCTTGAAAAAGATGCCTGCACGATAAGCGTCAATCGATGTTTTTGCCACGGACATTCGCTGGAGAAATACCGCGACTCAGACTTTTTCGCTGGTGACGTTGACGTACAGCGCACGCCCGGCGCCCATCCCGGCCACGATGGCGGCAACGCCGATGATGCCGAAAATCCAGCCCACGCTGCTCCAGTTGCCGGTCCAGTCGTGAACGATGCCGACCGCGAACGGGCCCAGCGAAGCCAGCGTGTAGCCCACGCCTTGCGCCATGCTCGACAGGTTGGCCGCCACGTGGGAGTCGCGCGAGCGCAGCACGATCAAGGTCAGCGCCAGGCTGAACGTGCCGCCCTGCCCCAACCCGAGCACCACCGCCCAGCCCCAAAGCTGGTTCAACGGCGCGTACAGACAGCCAAACAGGCCCGCCAGGGTCAGCAGCATTACCAGCAAAATGGCGAACCGCTGGTCCTTGCCGCGCGTGGCCAGCCAAGGTGCGGCGAGCGAGCTGAGCAGCTGGACCATGATCGAGCCGGAGAGCAGCAGCCCCGACTCGGTCGGCGTCAGCCCGCGGCCGATCAGGATCGACGGCAACCAGCCAAACACGATGTACGCCAGCGACGACTGCAGGCCCATATAAAGGGTGACCTGCCAGGCCAGGCGGTCACGGCGCAGGCCGCGCACCCGGTAGGCGACCTGATGCTGCCCATGGCTTTGCCGGGTCTGCGGCCACCAGAACACCGCCGCGAGGATCGCCGGCACGATCCAGAAACCCAACCCCAGCACCCAGCTGTTGCCGAAGTAATGGCTGAGCGGCACCGTCGAACCCGCCGCCGTCGCCGCGCCCAGGCACAGCGCCATGGTGTAGACCCCGGTCATGGTGCCGGCCTGTTTCGCGAAGTCGCGCTTGACGATGCCCGGCAGCAGCACGCCGATGATGCCGATGCTCGCACCTGCCAGAATGCTCCCGGCAAACAGGCCGAACTCGCCCAACGAACTGCGCAAAATGATGCCGCAGGCCAGGGTCATGAGAATGCCCAGCACCACCCGCTCACTGCCAAAGCGCCGCGCCAGAATCGGCGCCAGCGGCGCGAACAGCCCAAGGCACAGCACCGGCAACGTCGTTAGCAACCCGGCCTTCGCCGCCGACAGCCCCAAGCTCGCCGAAACCTCACTGAGCAACGGCGCCATGCTCGACAGCGCAGGGCGCAAGTTCAGCGCCACCAGCACCAGCCCGAACAACAGAAACCAGGGATGCTTCGATGCCGGCTGAGGCTGCTGGACCTGCGCGTCATCGGCTTCTGCGTCGATCAGCAGTTCGGTTATTTCGTGAGGGTTTTGCGGACTGGAACGGGTACTGCTCGCCGTAGGCGCCTTGGTCGTCATGGGATTCTCGTGGGGGCAGGATTGTGTAACAGCGCATTGCGCAAAGACCCATCCTGTTCGAGAACGGCAGAGAACACAAGTTTTGCAGAAATTGAATACAGGATCAGGGATGGCCACCGCCCCTCGTAGCAGCACGGCTTGCCGGCGGGAGCAGCGTGTCAAGCGACATCTTCGTCACAGACAGATCGCCCCGCCGGCAAGCCGTGCTGCTACGGGGGTGTGGTGTACACATGAAAGACCCGGAAGGGATCAGCGTATCTCGATCTGGTCCAGAGACCGCTCGACGATGACATGGGCCATATCGATCAAATGCACAACCGAAAAAGCCAGATCGCGCTTGCTGCCGCTTTGCGTGTCAGCGCTTTCGTAGGCCGTGGCCTTGGCGCAACGCAGCAGCCCGGAGATTTGCGCGAGGGAGTCTTCGAGAGTGGGATTGGGTGGATCGGGGGTGATTTTCAACATGGTCTTTCTCTTGTGATGTTGGACCACCGACAACCGCTGCTAAACGGTAAAGGGTGGTGGCTTTGGCAACGGGTTAGCAGACCGGTCACAAGCACCCGGCGCACCCGAAGGTGCCCCGTGCAAAGCCACCATAGCGGTGGTACAGGGTGCGTATGAGTCAGGCTGCTAAACCCGATCGCTGATGTTCATCGACCGACGCAGCCTAGAGCCCGAAAACACCCAGCACAAGCGGCTGAGAGTTTCTCGGAAAAGTCCTGCATAAGAAAGAGACAACCCTGTCAGAACGCGCCTACAAACCGGGTTATGTGTTGCAGGAAATGGCGCTTTGCCGACGCTAGACGCATCACCACAGATCCCGTAGCAGCACGGCTTGCCGGCGGGAGCGGTGTGTCAGGCAACATCTTCGTCACAGACAGATCGCCCCGCCGGCAAGCCGTGCTGCTACGGGCAGGTTTCGGTGTACAAACGAAAAACCCGGGCACCAGGCCCGGGTTCTTTTTCAACCGCCACTCAACTCAATGCAGGATCTGGCTGAGGAACAGCTTGGTACGGTCACTCTGCGGATTGTCGAAGAAGTCGTTCGGCGCGGCCTGTTCGACGATTTCGCCTTTGTCCATGAAGATCACGCGGTTGGCCACGGTGCGGGCGAAGCCCATTTCGTGGGTCACACAGAGCATGGTCATGCCTTCTTCCGCCAGGCCGACCATGGTGTCCAGCACTTCTTTCACCATTTCCGGGTCGAGCGCGGAGGTCGGTTCGTCGAACAGCATGATTTTCGGCTTCATGCACAGGGCGCGAGCGATCGCCACACGCTGTTGCTGGCCGCCGGAGAGTTGGCCCGGGTACTTGTGCGCCTGCTCTGGAATGCGCACGCGCTCCAGGTAGTGCATGGCGATTTCCTCGGCCTTTTTCTTCGGCATCTTGCGCACCCACATCGGCGCCAGGGTGCAGTTCTGCAGAATGGTCAGGTGCGGGAACAGGTTGAAGTGCTGGAACACCATGCCGACTTCGCGGCGAATGGTTTCGATCTGCTTCAGGTCAGACGTCAGTTCGGTGCCATCGACGATGATGCGGCCCTGCTGGTGTTCTTCCAGACGATTCAGGCAGCGGATGGTGGTCGATTTGCCCGAGCCCGACGGGCCGCACAGGACGATACGCTCGCCCTGACGCACGTTCAGGTTGATGTCCTTGAGCACGTGGAACTGGCCGTACCACTTGTGCACGCCTTCCATCCGGATCATGCCTTCGGCGCCCAGGGGCTTTTTGATAGCTTCACTCATCTCATAAACTCCTAACGCTTGTGGCCAGTGTCCAGCTTGCGCTCCAGGTGCATGGAGTAGCGGGACATGCCGAAACAGAAGATCCAGAACACCAGGGCCGCGAACACGTAGCCCTCGGTTGCCATGCCGAGCCATTTGGGGTCGGCGGCGGCTTGCTTGACGCTGTTGAGCAGGTCGAACAGGCCGATGATGATCACAAGGCTGGTGTCCTTGAACAACGCGATCACGGTGTTCACCAGGCCAGGAATGACCAGTTTCAGGGCTTGCGGCAGAATCACCAGGCCCATCCGGCGCCAGTAGCCCAGGCCCATCGCGGCAGCCGCTTCGTACTGACCTTTGGGGATGGCCTGCATGCCGCCACGCACCACTTCGGCCACGTAGGCCGACTGGAACATGATCACGCCGATCAGGGCGCGCAGCAGTTTGTCGAAGTTCATGCCTTCAGGCAGGAACAGCGGCAGCATCACCGAGGACATGAACAGCACGGTGATCAGCGGAACGCCGCGCCAGAACTCGATGAAGGTCACGCAGATCACGCGGATCGCCGGCAGGTCCGAGCGACGCCCCAGGGCCAGGATCACGCCCAGCGGCAAGGCGCCGGCGATACCGACGGTGGCGATGACCAGGGTCAGCATCAGGCCGCCCCACTGGCTGGTGGCCACTTCCTGCATGCCGAACAGCCCGCCGTGCAGCAGGAAGTAGGCGACGATCGGGTAGATGACCAGGAACGACAGGCCGTAGATCGCCTTGCGTGGCACGGCCTTGATGAACAAGGGCGCCGCGCCGATGATCGCCAGCCACACGGTCAGGTCGACCCTCCAGCGCAACTCCTGCGGGTAGTAGCCGTACATGAACTGGCCGAAGCGCTGTTCGATGAACACCCAGCAGGCGCCGGCCTTGGTGCAGTCGGCGCGGGTGGTGCCGACCCAGTTGGCGTCGAAGATCGCCCAGCTCAACAGCGGCGGGACGATCAGCCAGATCAGGTAGATCGCGAACAGGGTCAACAGGGTGTTGATCCAGTTGGAGAACAGGTTCTGGCGCATCCAGGCCACCGGGCCGAAGACTTTGCTCGGCGGTGGCATGTCGGGTTTGAAAGTATGGGATGTCATGCGCGTTTCCTCACCGCTCGATCAGCGCAATGCGCTTGTTGTACCAGTTCATCAGCAGGGAAATGCTGATGCTGATCGCCAGGTACACGCTCATGGTGATGGCAATGACTTCGATGGCCTGGCCGGTCTGATTGAGCACGGTGCCGGCAAACAGCGAAACCATTTCCGGGTAACCGATACCGGCGGCCAGCGAAGAGTTCTTCGCCAGGTTCAGGTATTGGCTGGTCAGTGGCGGAATGATCACCCGCAGCGCCTGCGGAATGATGACCTTGCGCAGGGTCGGCCCCGGGCGCAGGCCCAGCGAGCGCGCCGCTTCGGTCTGGCCGTGGCTGACCGACTTGATGCCCGAACGCACGATTTCAGCGATGAACGCTGCGGTGTACACGGTCAGGGCCAGGGTCAGGGCCAGCAGTTCAGGGATCAACACCCAGCCGCCGACGAAGTTGAAGCCCTTGAGCTCCGGCACTTCCCAGTGCACCGGCGCGCCGAAGATCAACGCACACAGCCCCGGGATCACGATCAACAGGCCAAGGCCCGCCCAGAACTTGTGGAACGGCACGCCGGTTTCTTCGAAGCGCTTGTTCGCCCATTTGGCCATGAACACGATGGCGACGATGGCCAGCACGATGCTGATCACGAACGGCCAGGTGGCGTCGTTGGTGATCGCGGCGGGCATGTTCAGGCCACGGCTGCTGATGAAGAACGAGCCGAAGAAGCCGTGTGCTGCACGTGGCCCTGGCTGAGTCAGGAACACGGCGAAGTACCAGAACAGGATCTGCAGCAGCGGCGGGATGTTACGGAACACTTCGACGTAGATCGTCGCCAGCTTGTTGATGATCCAGTTGTTGGACAGACGCGCCACGCCGACGATGAAGCCCAGCAGGGTCGCGAGAATCACGCCGATGAAGGTGACCAGCAGCGTGTTGAGCAAGCCGATGAGGAAAACCCGCGCGTAGGAGTCCGATTCCGTAAAAGGAATCAGGTGCTGCGCGATGCCGAAACCGGCGCTGTTTTCCAGAAAGCCGAAACCGGAGGTGATGCCCCGATGTTGCAGGTTGGTCTGGGTGTTATCGAACAGATACCAACCCATCGCGACTACAGCGATAACCGTGATTATCTGAAATAGCCACGCACGCACTTTAGGGTCGCTGAGGGTTAGCCTCTGCTTGGGTGCGCTGATTTGATTTTGCATGGGAGTGCCCCGGAATAAATGCAACGAAGTGCCCGGCTACGGATCGCGCAGCCGGGCACAGGTCAATCAACGTACAGGTGGTGCGTACTGAATGCCGCCGTTGGTCCACAGGGCGTTCATGCCACGGTCGATTTCCAGAGGCGTGGATTTACCCAGGTTCTTCTCGAAGATTTCGCCGTAGTTACCGACTTGCTTGACGACGTTGACGACCCAGTCCTTCTTCAGCTTGAGCTGCGGACCGTAGTCGCCGTCAGCGCCCAGCAGACGGGCCACGTCAGGGTTCTTGGTGGATTTGGCTTCGGCTTCGACGTTCTTGGAGGTGATGCCGGCTTCTTCGGTGTTCAGCAGTGCGTAGCCGACCCAGCGAACGATTTCGGTCCACTCTTCATCGCCACGACGAACCACAGGGGCCAGAGGCTCCTTGGAGATGGTTTCAGGCAAAACGACGTAGTCTTTCGGCGAAGCCAGCTTGGAGCGTTGTGCGTAGAGCTGCGATTTGTCGGAGGTCAGCACGTCGCAACGGCCGGATTCCAGCGACTTGGCGCTTTCGTCGGAGGTGTCGAAAGTGATCGGGGTGTACTTCAGGCCGTTGGAGCGGAAGTAGTCGGACACGTTCAGCTCGGTGGTGGTACCGGCTTGAATACAGATGGTCGCGCCGTCCAGTTCCTTGGCACTCTTCACGCCCAGCTTGTTGTTGGCCAGGAAGCCTACGCCGTCGTAGTAAGTGACGAAGCCCGGGAATACCAGACCCATGCTCGCATCGCGGGAGCTGGTCCAGGTGGTATTACGCGACAGGATGTCGATTTCGCCGGATTGCAGCGCAGTGAAGCGCTCCTTGGCGTTCAGCTGGCTGAACTTGACCTTGGTGGCGTCGCCGAACACAGCAGCGGCTACCGCGCGGCAAACGTCCGCATCGATACCCTGGATGACGCCCTTGGCATCAGGTACCGAGAAACCTGGCAGACCATCGCTCACGCCGCACTGAATGAAGCCTTTCTTCTGAATGGCGTCCAGTGTCGCGCCCGCCTGAGCGAAACTGCTGACACCAAGTGCTGCTGCGGCGGCCACTACAGCCAGGGTGGATTTCAACATCTTCATTCAAACCTCCAGTTTGCTCTTTGTTGTGTGGGAGCCTGAAACCCGTCGCACCCTTGTGAGGCATGGATGACCCGTGCTGGCTTGTTTTTGGGTCACGCGACGCAAGACCGGGGTCCGGCCAGTGGAATCAAGCCCCATGATGTCCCTGAACCCTATGGGTCATGGCCAATCGTGCCGGAATCCTGAACAATGGATTCCTTGCGGCCCCGGCGTCACATCGGGCTGCATGGTTAACAGCCTAGTAGTGTTACCGCCAGAGGTGAGCGCTTTCACTCCGCGATTTGTATAGCAAAGCTTGTACCACCATGATGGCAAACTCGAATTAGTGACAGGTCAAGTCAAAAACTTGCACCCTTGCGACATCTTCTTTCATATCTGTATAGGCGTGCGATACGCCGCGCCCCGCCTTGAAGCGCCGCGCCAGAGCCATCGCACATTAATGGAGCACACATGCACGAACCCCTGATCATCGAGCCGGCAAACACCCCTGACGCCTGCGTCATCTGGCTGCACGGGCTGGGCGCCGACCGTTTCGACTTCATGCCGGTGGCTGAAATCCTCCAGCAGACGCTGCTCACCACCCGCTTCGTCCTGCCGCAGGCGCCGACCCGCGCTGTTACCGTCAACGGCGGTTACGAGATGCCCAGTTGGTATGACATCAAGGCCATGAGCCCGGCCCGTGCCATCGACAAGGACCAGCTGGAAGCCTCGGCCCAACGCGTGCTGAGCCTGATCGAAGAGCAGCGCAACGGCGGCATCGACCCGGCGCGGATCTTCCTGGCGGGCTTCTCCCAAGGTGGCGCGGTGGTGCTGCACAGCGCGTTCCTGCGTTGGGAAGGCCCGCTGGGCGGCGTGCTGGCGTTGTCCACCTATGCGCCGACTTTCAGTGACGAGATGACGTTGTCCGAGAGCCAGAGGAAGATTCCGGCCTACTGCCTGCACGGCCGCGAAGACGCCGTTGTGCTGCACTCGATGGGCCGGGCGGCATACGAGCAGCTCAAGGCCAAGGGCGTCACCGTGACATGGAACGAGTACCCAATGGGCCACGAAGTGTTACCGCAGGAAATCGCCGACATAGGCGTCTGGCTCGCGGATCGGCTGCGCTGAAAGGGCATTTGTTCCTTTCTTTTGTCGTGGGATTTTGGTATGGCACTACGCCGCGCCCGGTTCTTGCATTACACTGCGCGGCGTACATTCCTTAATCAATCGACGAGATGACCGTGCTCAAAGCACTTAAAAAGATGTTCGGCAAAAGCGAGGCTGAGCAGCTCGCACCTGCGGCGCCCCTACCCGCTTCGACAAGCCCGACGCAAAGCACTTACCAGGAACCGGCCACGCCCGTGGCACCACCCGCGCAACCGGCCAGCGCAGAACCGCCTGCCGCCGCGCGCCCCAAGGTTGCCAAGCCACGCCGCGAACGCGCGCCCAAGCCAGTGGCGCCGCCGTGGAAGCTGGAAGATTTCGTGGTCGAGCCGCAGGAAGGCAAGACCCGCTTCCATGATTTCCCGCTGGCACCTGAACTGATGCACGCCATCCATGACTTGGGTTTCCCGTATTGCACGCCGATCCAGGCTGGCGTCCTGGGCTTTACCCTCAAGGGCCGCGACGCCATCGGCCGCGCCCAGACCGGCACCGGCAAGACCGCCGCGTTCCTGATCTCGATCATCACTCAGCTCACGCAAACCCCGCCGCCCAAAGAGCGCTACATGGGCGAGCCTCGCGCGCTGATCATCGCGCCGACCCGCGAGCTGGTGGTGCAGATCGCCAAGGACGCTGCGGCGCTGACCAAGTACAGCAACCTGAACGTCATGACCTTCGTCGGCGGCATGGACTTCGACAAGCAGCTCAAGCAGCTCGAAGCGCGCCACTGCGACATCCTGGTGGCCACCCCGGGCCGTCTGCTGGACTTCAACCAGCGCGGCGAAGTGCACCTGGACATGGTCGAAGTGATGGTGCTGGACGAAGCCGACCGCATGCTGGACATGGGTTTCATCCCGCAGGTGCGTTCGATCATCCGCCAGACCCCGCACAAGGGCGAGCGCCAGACCCTTCTGTTCTCGGCCACCTTCACCGACGACGTGATGAACCTGGCGCGCCAGTGGACCACCGACCCGGCCATCGTCGAGATCGAGGCCGAAAACGTTGCCAGCGACAACGTCGAGCAGCACATCTACGCCGTGGCTTCGGCGGACAAATACAAACTGCTCTACAACCTGGTCAACGACAACGGCTGGGAGCGGGTCATGGTCTTTGCCAACCGCAAGGACGAAGTGCGCCGCATCGAAGAGCGCCTGGTGCGCGATGGCGTCAATGCCGCGCAGTTGTCGGGCGATGTGCCGCAGCACAAGCGCATCAAGACCCTGGAAGGTTTCCGTGAAGGCAAGATTCGCGTGCTGGTGGCCACCGACGTCGCCGGCCGCGGCATTCACATCGACGGCATCAGCCACGTGATCAACTTCACCCTGCCGGAAGTCCCGGACGACTACGTGCACCGCATCGGCCGCACGGGGCGCGCAGGCGCCGAGGGCGTGTCGATCAGCTTTGCCGGCGAGGACGACTCGTATCAGTTGCCGGCCATCGAAGAGAAACTGGGCCGCAAGATCAGCTGCGAAATGCCGCCGACCGAGCTGTTGCGGGCCGTGGTGCGCAAGCACAAGCCGCAGCCTGCCGCCGAATAAGACCTTGCACCTGTAGGAGCGAATTCATTCGCGAAGATGGGTCAGGCGATACAGATGTATCGCCTGGAAAATCATTCGCGAATGAATTCGCTCCTACAGGGTTTGCGTTACGCGCTCTACTTCCAGCGATCCGCCGCCTTGTGATCGCTGTCCCGCCCTTCCACCCAACGCGGCCCTTCTGAGGTGTTTTCTTTCTTCCAGAACGGCGCGCGGGTCTTCAGATAGTCCATCACGAAATCACAGGCCTCGAACGCCGCCTGACGGTGGGCGCTGGCGACACCGACGAAAACGATCGGCTCGCCCGGTTCGAGCGCGCCGATGCGATGCAGCACTTCAAGCTTGAGCAGCGGCCAGCGCTGCTGCGCTTCATCGGCGATCTTGCCCAGCGCCTTTTCGGTCATGCCCGGGTAGTGCTCCAGAAACATGCCGGCGACTTCCCGGCCATCGTTGAAATCGCGCACGTAGCCGACAAAACTCACCACCGCGCCGACGCCGACATTGGCGTCGTGCATCGCATTGACCTCGGCGCCGGGGTCGAACGCATCTGCCTGCACTCGAATAGCCATCCTCAGCCTCCGGTAACAGTCGGGAAGAACGCCACTTCATCGCCCTGCTCGACCGGCTCGTTCAGCGAGCAGAGTTCCTGGTTGCGGGCGCACATGATGTTCTGCTCGGCCAGCACGTCCCAGACGCCGCCGCGCTGCAGCAGGGCCTGGCGCACGGCGTCGACCGTGGCGAACGAGCCTTCCAGCCGCTCGCTTTCAACGCCCAGGGTTTCGCGAAAACGGGCGAAGAACTGAACTTGAACGTGGATGCTCATCAGGCGCTCACCTCGTCGTCAGCCACGAAATGCCCGCTCTTGCCGCCCACTTTTTCCAGCAAACGAACCTGCTCGATGACCATGCCACGGTCCACCGCCTTGCACATGTCGTAGATGGTCAGCGCAGCGACGCTGGCGGCGGTCAGCGCTTCCATTTCCACCCCGGTCTGCCCCGACAGCTTGCAGCGGGCAACGATGTGCACGGTGTCCGCGCCCTGGGCGTTGAGTTCGACCTTGACGCTGGTGAGCATCAGCGGATGGCACAGCGGAATCAGGTCGCTGGTCTTCTTCGCCGCCTGAATCCCGGCGATGCGCGCCACGGCGAACACGTCCCCTTTCGGGTGGCCGCCATCGACGATCATTTGCAGGGTTTCGGGGAGCATGCGCACGCGCGCTTCGGCCACGGCTTCGCGGGACGTCATGGCCTTGTCGGTGACGTCGACCATGTTGGCGCGACCTTGGGAATCGAGATGGGTAAGCACGGGATCACTCCTGGACAGGAGCGTCAATTGTACACAACCCGGCTGACGCCAACATGACTGCGTCATGCGGCACTCCGCTTCTGGCCGGAGGCCGTGGGAGCCGGCTTGCTGGCGAATGCGTCGGATCAGTCATGAATATGTTGACTGACGCACCGCTTTCGCCAGCAAGCCGGCTCCCACAGTTTCAAGCGGCGTCGTTAGAGATGGCTCTCCGCGTATTCAGCCAGGATCGAGCGTGGCACCCCTTGCAGGGTGATGTGCACGCCGTTGGGGAAATCCTTGAAGCGCTCCGTGAGGTAGGTCAGCCCGGAACTGGTGGCCGACAGGTAAGGGGTGTCGATCTGCGCCAGGTTACCCAGGCAGACCACCTTGGAACCGGCACCTGCACGGGTGATGATGGTTTTCATCTGGTGCGGGGTGAGGTTCTGGCATTCGTCGATCAGGATCAGGCTCTGCTGGAAGCTGCGGCCGCGAATGTAGTTGAGGGATTTGAACTGCAGCGGCACCTTGCTCAGGATGTAGTCGACGCTGCCATGGGTGTTTTCGTCATCCATGTGCAAGGCTTCGAGGTTGTCGGTGATGGCGCCAAGCCACGGTTCCATTTTTTCCGCTTCGGTACCGGGCAAGAAACCGATCTCCTGGTCGAGCCCTTGCACGCTGCGGGTCGCGATGATGCGACGATAACGTTTACTGACCATGGTCTGCTCGATCGCAGCGGCCAGCGCCAGGATGGTCTTGCCCGAGCCCGCCGCGCCGGACAGATTGACCAGATGAATGTCGGGGTCCAGCAGCGCGAACAGCGCCAGGCCCTGGTAGATGTCCCGAGGCTTGAGGCCCCAGGCTTCCTGATGCAGCAGCGGCTCCTGGTGCATGTCCAGCAGCAGCAACTCATCGGTTTTGACGCCTTTGACCCAGCCGACGAAGCCTTGCTCATCGATGATGAACTCGTTCATGTGCACGGCCGGGATCTGCTCGGTCATTTGCACCTTGTGCCAGGTACGGCCCATTTCCTGGCGGGTGTCGACCTTGCTGACGCGGTCCCAGAACGAACCGGTCATGGTGTGATAGCCGCGCGACAGCATGGACACATCGTCGACCAGCTGGTCGGTGCTGTAGTCCTCGGCCTCGATGCCACAGGCGCGCGCCTTGAGGCGCATGTTGATGTCTTTGGTGACCAGCACGATGCGCACATCCTTTTTGCGCGCGTGCATGTCGATCAGCTGGTTGATGATGATGTTGTCGTTCAGATGCTCGGGCAGAAGGCTGTTGGGCTCTTCGCGCTTGCTCATCAGGATGGACAGGTACCCTTTGAAAACGCCGGTACCGCGATCAATCGGTACGCCTTGTTCGACCTCCTCCGGGGTCGCTTCGCCAAGTGTCTTGTCGATCAGCCGGATAGCCTGGCGGCATTCAGCGGCGACCGAGTGCTTGCCCGTCTTGAGCTTGTCCAGTTCTTCGAGGACAGTCATGGGAATTGCGACGTGGTGTTCTTCGAAATTCAGAAGCGCGTTTGGATCGTGAATCAATACATTGGTATCGAGCACATAGAGGATTGGCTGGTTAGAGGAAGGGCTGCGTCCGTGGTCATCCATACTCGCTCACCTTTGTAGTAGCCAGATAACGCGACACGCAAACGATGCCGCGCTTGATAAGGCCGCCGAGGCTCTCACCTTCAGGCAGGTGAGAAATGCGCAAAGTGGGGTCTGGGTGACGCCACCTGTGTTGCAGGGTTCGGCGGTCTGTTGTCGTAATACCGCAAAACCTGTGACATAAAAAAGCGTTTTAGCAAGAATTTGAAGTTTATTTCACAGCTGGACGAATAGGCCTTGGCGGATGTCTCAGAGGCGATTACAGTCGGAAGTCCGGTCGATGAGAAATCTGCACAGGATTTCGACCGTTCCTGTCTGTTTCGCCCCCTATTCCCCTTGTTTTCCGGGCTCCTGAGCCTGATCGTCCGGTGCTGGCGCCTGCTCGTCATCGGGCTCATCGGCAGGCGCGTCGGCGTCCTCATCCTCCTGATCGCCTTCGTCCGACAACTGCTGCGGATAAATATGACAGTCCTCCCAGATCACACCGCTCTGGGCCGTATTGGCCATCAGCCACGGCACGGCCTGTTGCGCCTTGTCGGTGCTGTCGTGGAAGACGATATTGCCGTGCCGCCAGAGCAACATCAGGGTCAGCACGCGATGGGCCGCCTGCTCGGCGCTCAGACGGCCGGAGGCATCCTGGGAATCGATATTCCACAGCGACACCCGCAACTGCTGATCGCGGAAGAACTGCCCGCTGTCGGCCCGGCGATGGCCGTAAGGCGGGCGAAACAGCGGCACGAAATTGTCGGGCAGGGTTTGCTGCACCAACGAGGCACTGCGCTCGATGGAGTCCTGCCAGTCGTTCCAGTGCGCATGGGAGCGGTATTCCCAGCCCTGCAAGCCCACGCACTGCTGGCGATAGAGTTTCTGCAAAGCCTGGGCAGACGTGGCTTCGAGGCGATTCTGCAGGTTCTTGCCGAGCACGAAGAACGTCGCGTTGATCTTCTGCTGGCGCATGAAGTCGGCCAGCCAGTCGGTTGCGCCATCAGCCACCGTAGGACCGCTCTCGAAATTGAGCAGGAAGGTGCGATCGGGCATTTCTTCGCCGCTCAGCTCGTCCGAGTTGTAGCGCTCGACTTCGCTGCTGGTCTGCGGAAACAGCGCGGCCATGCGCAGCAGTTCGTTGAGGTAACGCTGGCTGAACGCATCGGCCGGCGCAGCCCAGCGAGCATAGAAGGAATCGTCCGCCACTTTGTACTCGGCCGCGCGCTGGCGCAGCATCGGCACGTCGTCGACCAGCACGCAGAAGGAGGCGTCGTTTTCACAGGTCTTTTCCGCCGCCTTCCAGTTTTCGAACAGGCGGGTCCACAACCGGGTGCGGATCACATTGACCGTCTGCATGTTGAGCTGACGCAAGCCCAGGCGGTCGGCCAGTTGCAGGTCGCTGAGGTTTTCGCTTTCCAGCAACTGATGGGCGAAGCTCAGGATCTGCGCGCGCGAGGCCACGTCGAACAGTTGCGGGGTCTCCAGCACTTCAGGCCAGACACTGCGATCCAGGGTCGCGATGTCCCCGGTTGCTGCGTGAGCGTTGAGCGCCAGCACACAGGCACCGATCAATAACAGCTTGCGCACAACGACGTGCTCCCAATCCTTGAACAAAGAGGCCGAAACCGGCGAGGCACTATAGCGGATTTGGGTATGCCGGGCCGCCGTGACCAACCGTGGGAGTGAGCTTGCTCACGAACGGGTCCAGTCAGTCACCATAAAGAGTGGTCAGTCCCACCGTATTCGTGAGCAAGCTCACTCCCACAGGGTTCAAAGCCCGCTGAACCAGTTTCCAACGCGTTACCTATCATCACCATAGCTGGAGTCCTCCTGCCGCAACCCCTAGAATCGCCCCACGATTAAAGGAGACGACTGCATGCTGATGGTGATTTCCCCAGCGAAAACCCTCGATTTCGAGACCCCGCCGACCACTGAACGCTTCACCCAGCCGCAATACCTGGATCACTCTCAGGAGCTGATCACTCAGCTGCGCGAACTGACGCCGGCGCAGATCAGCGAGTTGATGCACCTTTCCGACAAGCTGGCGGGCCTTAATGCCGCGCGTTTCGGCAGCTGGACCCCGGCTTTCACACCGGCCAATGCCAAGCAGGCGCTGCTGGCGTTCAAGGGTGATGTGTACACCGGCCTGGCCGCCGAGACGTTGAGCGAGGCGGGGCTGGATTACGCTCAGAAGCATTTGCGCATGTTGTCTGGCCTGTATGGTCTGTTGCGTCCGCTGGATCTGATGCAGCCGTATCGTCTGGAGATGGGCACTAAGCTTGCGAACGCGCGGGGCAAGGATCTGTATGCGTTCTGGGGCGAGCGTATCAGTGAGTGGCTCAATGAGGCGCTGGCCGATCAGGGCGACGATGTGTTGTTGAATCTGGCGTCCAACGAGTATTTTTCGGCGGTCAAGCGTTCGGCGCTCAAGGCGCGGGTGATCGACACGGAGTTCCGTGATCAGAAGAACGGGCAGTACAAGATCATCAGTTTCTACGCCAAGAAGGCGCGGGGGATGATGAGCCGGTTCGTGATCGATGAGCGGATCGAGAATCCCGAGCATCTGAAGCGGTTCGATGTGCAGGGGTATCGGTTTGCGGCCCAGCTTTCCAAGGGGGATAAGTTGGTGTTTTTGCGGGATGAGATTGACGCCTGATCGGCTTGGGTCTTGATGGGTGGTGCGTGGTGTTGCGTGCTTACCTGTGATCTGCGGCGACAGTGCGTTTGTTTGTTCTGCCTAACGGCAGAAGCGTTTCGACTTCGTCGAGTTACTTGGAAAAGTCGGAATGCCGCACCACCCCCAAGTAACCAAGGGGTCCTGCTCCTGGTTTGGCCCCTCCTGCGTCGGGGTCCCTTCATTCCGGCCTCGCTCCGTGGGCCCGGCGCGAAAGGGCCATCCATGGCCCACGCGCCTCTCGCGGCATCCTGCCGCTCGTCCCACTCCACGAGACCTCCATTCAGCCTGCACCCAAGTCGCGTTTTGTGTTGTCTGGGCTATCGCGCATGAAGATCAAAAGCAACGGCAACGGGTTGATGTTGTGCGATCTGATTTTGATTCTGGCCGAAGGCCGTGGGAGCAAGCTTGCTCGCGATCTGGCGCGAAGCGGCAGCAAAATCATGCACCATCCGAGTGCCAGATTCACCGCTATGTATAGAGCTACATAACCAAACTTCCCGCCATCAAAGTTCCTCCCCCCAACTTCCCGCAGACGAACGGCACGATTCGCCATACATCTGACGCCAACATTCAGTCACCCTCAAAGTTCCCCTGGCTTTTCTCAAAAAATTAACAGGATTTTTCAGTGCTGGCATTTTAGCTTTTCTCACTAATGGCACAGTTACATGCATCACCTGTAAACCCCTTATAACTAAGGGCGAAACGGAAATGGCCATCACGATGCAACTACAGCCCAAATGAAAAAGATTTCAAAAAATCTCAAAAAGAGGACGAGCGGGCAGGAACTTCTGGGGAATGCCCACGCTCCTACATCCCGTAACAATTCTCGTCCACCTTGTGAGACATCTCTTACATAGCAGCAGGACGGATCTGAAAGTTGCTTTCAACGGTGTAAGACCTTTCGGTCAAGTTGGTTCGGGCAAGGAGTGACCCGCCAAACTAGTTGAACTAATGAGCAAGCACCGAACGGGTGCCTGCAGCCACTGACGAGCAGGACAAGACTGAATCATGGCTAAAAGCCTTGAGCCAGAGGCGCGGCAGCGACTCGCAATCATCCGCTGGAGTGTTATGCCATATCCCAGATCGGGAACCTGCATACATATGTATGGGCCACCCGACGCTTGTAACCGGTAAAATTCGGGCCCGCCTGAGACACCAGGTCGCCCCTGTTCAAATTCTGCCTGTGCTTGTGCCACGACATTAACTTGCCGTGCGGACGAGTGCGCGAAATTAGTTAGACCGTATTTATATCCAGCCAACTAATGGCGTAAAAATCGAGGAGATTACGATGCATATCAGCATCTTTGGTTTGGGCTATGTCGGTGCAGTATGTGCTGGTTGCCTCTCGGCGCGTGGTCATGACGTGGTGGGTGTGGATATCTCCAGCACCAAGATCGATCTGATCAACCAGGGCAAGTCTCCAATCGTGGAACCGGGTCTGGGCGAGCTCCTGGAAAACGGCATCAAGAACGGCAAACTGCGCGGCACTACCGATTTTTCCGAGGCCATTCGCGCCACCGATCTGTCCATGATCTGCGTCGGTACGCCGAGCAAGAAGAACGGCGATCTGGAGCTGGATTTCATCGAGTCCGTGTGCCGCGAAATCGGCTTCGTGCTGCGTGAGAAGAGCACCCGCCACACCATCGTCGTGCGCAGCACCGTGTTGCCGGGCACCGTGGCCAACGTGGTCATCCCGATTCTGGAAGACTGCTCGGGCAAGAAGGCCGGCGTCGACTTCGGCGTTGCCGTGAACCCGGAGTTCCTGCGCGAAAGCACCGCGATCAAGGACTACGACCATCCGCCGATGACCGTCATCGGCGAGTTCGACAAGGCCTCCGGTGACGTCCTGCAATCGCTGTACGAAGAACTCGACGCGCCGATCATCCGCAAGGACATCGCCGTTGCCGAGATGATCAAGTACACCTGCAACGTCTGGCACGCGACCAAGGTCACCTTCGCCAACGAAATCGGCAACATCGCCAAGGCGGTCGGCGTCGACGGTCGTGAAGTGATGGAAGTGGTCTGCCAGGACAAGGCCCTGAACCTGTCCCAGTACTACATGCGCCCGGGCTTCGCGTTCGGTGGTTCGTGCCTGCCCAAAGACGTTCGCGCCCTGACCTACCGCGCAAGCTCGCTGGACGTCGAAGCGCCGCTGCTCAACTCGCTGATGCGCAGCAACGTATCCCAGGTGCAGAACGCGTTCGACATCGTCGCGGGCGGCGATTCGCGCAAAGTCGCGCTGCTGGGCCTGAGCTTCAAGGCCGGCACCGACGATCTGCGTGAAAGCCCGCTGGTGGAACTGGCCGAGATGCTGATCGGCAAGGGCTTCGACCTGAGCATCTACGACGCCAACGTCGAATACGCCCGTGTTCACGGCGCCAACAAGGACTACATCGAGTCCAAGATCCCTCACGTCTCGTCCCTGCTCAACTCGGACTTCGACGCCGTGGTCGACAACTCCGACGTGATCATCCTCGGCAACCGCGACGAGCGCTTCCGCCCACTGGCCAACAACGCGCCGGCCGGCAAGCGCGTCATCGACCTCGTCGGCTTCATGAAAGGCACCACCGACGAAAACGGCCAGACCGAAGGCATCTGCTGGTAAGGCAGCGGCAAGCTGCAAGCTTCAAGCGACAAGTCAAAGCCAGCTCCAGGTTGCACGTCGGATGCGTTTCGCTCCGGCTTGCAGCTTGAAGCTCGCCGCTTGCAACTGATTCTGGGGTACGAATTATGAACGGGCTAAAACACGGCTTACTGCAAGCCGCAGGCTGGCTGTTTTATCTGAGTTTGCTGGCGGCCATCGCCATGGCCTTGCCGGTAACTCTCTTCGACTCGCAGTCGAAGGACTTTATTTTCCTGGTCGGTATCGTCGGTATCTGGCGTTACTCGATGGGCGCAACGCACTTCGTGCGCGGCATGATTTTTCTTTACATCGTCTACCCGCTGCTGCGCCGCAAGGTGCGCAAGCTGGGCAAGGCGGCCGATCCATCCCACGTGTTCCTGATGGTCACCAGCTTTCGCATCGATGCGCTGACCACCGCTCAGGTCTACAGCTCGGTGATTCGCGAGGCGATCGACTGCGGCTACCCCACCACCGTCGTCTGCTCGCTGGTGGAAATGTCCGACGAGTTGTTGATCAAGGCACTGTGGGCCAAGGCCAACCCGCCAGCACACGTGACACTGGATTTCGTACGGATCGCCGGCACCGGCAAGCGTGACGGCCTGGCGTATGGCTTCCGCGCCATCTCCCGGCACATGCCCGATGATCGCGCTGTCGCGGCGGTGATCGACGGCGACACCGTGCTCGCCGAAGGCGTGGTGCGCAAGACCGTGCCGTGGTTCCAGCTGTTCCCCAACGTGGGCGGCCTGACCACCAACGAATTCTGCGAAGTGCGCGGCGGTTACATCATGAGCGAGTGGCACAAGCTGCGCTTCGCCCAGCGTCACATCAACATGTGCTCGATGGCCCTGTCCAAGCGCGTGCTGACCATGACCGGGCGCATGTCGGTGTTCCGCGCCACCGTGGTCACCGATCCCGACTTCATCGCCGACGTCGAGAACGACTCGCTGGAACACTGGCGTCTGGGCCGCTTCAAGTTTCTCACCGGCGACGACAAGTCCAGCTGGTTCAGCCTGATGCGCCTGGGCTACGACACCTTCTACGTACCGGATGCAGCGATCAACACCGTCGAGCACCCGCCGGAAAAGAGCTTCATCAAGGCCAGCCGCAAGCTGATGTACCGCTGGTACGGCAACAACCTGCGCCAGAACTCCCGCGCACTGGGTCTGGGTATCCGCCGCCTGGGCCTGTTCACCAGCGTCGTGCTGTTCGACCAGCGCGTGTCGATGTGGACATCGATCCTGGGCCTGACCGTGGCCATGCTGGCCTCGTTCAAGTACGGCGTGGCCTTCCTGCTGGTGTACCTGCTGTGGATCGGCATCACGCGGCTGATTCTCACGCTGCTGCTGTCCTGCTCGGGCCACGCCATCGGCCCGGCCTACCCGGCGATTCTCTATTACAACCAGATCGTCGGCGCGCTGATGAAGATCTACGTGTTCTTCCGCCTCGACAAACAGTCCTGGACCCGCCAGCCCACCGCGCTCAAGCGTGACCTGGCCAGCTTCCAGCAATGGTTCAACACGTGGTCATCCAGAACCATGACCTTCTCGGCGGGCAGCATTTTCGTTGCCGTGCTGCTGACGATGGTGTGACCGGGTCAATCGCCCGCACCAATGGATCAATTCGATTAATCAGGAACTACACCAGGAATTCTCGCCATGAACACAGCCGTGAATGCAAACGTCGTCCATGAATCCGAAGCCCAGCGCCAGCACGCCCGGATCAAGATTCCCGCCAAGCTGCGCCTGCTCAACGGCCAGCCGAACGCGCCGCTGGTGCGCATCGAAGACCTGTCCGCCGGCGGCCTGAGCTACATCACCCCGCAAGGTCTGAAGCCTACCGTGGGCGAAGTGATCAAGGGCCGCCTGCAGTTTCTGATCGACAACCTGGGCCTGGCCATGGACGTCGAGCTGCAGGTACGCGCCTATGATCCGGCCAGCGGCCGCGTCGGTTGCCAATTCCAGCACCTGGAAGCCCAGGACATCGCCACCCTGCGCCACCTGATCACTTCGCACCTGTCCGGCGAGATCGTCAGCATGGGCGAAGTGCTCGCCACCCTGCAGCGCGACAACTTCACCAAGGCGCGCAAGAACAAGGACAGCAGCGGCGGCATGAGCGCGTTCGGTCGCCTGCGTGCGGTCACCTTCAGCGCCGGTGTATTCATCGTTGGTCTGGCGGCATTCGGTTTCGTCGCCAAGTCGGTGTACGGCATGTACTTCGTCAGCCACTCGACGTCGGGCCTGGTCAGCGTGCCGAGCATGGACGTGACCATGCCCCGCGAAGGCACCATGACCAGCCTGGTCGCCACCAACGGCGAAGTCGCCAAGGGCGCGCCGCTGGCCACCTTCAATACCAGCATGCTCGACATGCTCAAGGGCAACCTGGACCCGGACGAAATGCAGCCGGCCAAGATCGAAGAGCTGTTCGGCCGCCAGCTGGCCGGCACCATGACCAGCCCGTGCGACTGCATCGTCGCCAAGCAACTGGTCGCCGACGGCCAGTACGCCAGCAAGGGCCAGGTAATCTTCCAGCTGGTGCCGCGCAACGTCGCCGCCAACGTCGACGCACGTTTCACCTATCGCCAGTTCGCCGAAGTGCAGCCCGGCGCCCGGGTGAACTTCCAGATCGCCGGCGAAGACGCCACCCACAGCGGTCACATCGTCAGCTCCACCGCCCTGAGCCCGGCCGACCTGTCTTCGGACATCCGCGTGCAGATCAAGCCTGACGAGTCGATCAACAGCAGCCTGGCCGGTCGTCCGGTCGAAGTGGTCAGCGATCGCGGCCCGTCCCTGAACTGGCTGATCGACAAAGCCACCGCTGCAGGTCTCTGAACATGACGGGCCCTCTACGAAGCGTATCCGCACAGGCTCAGTTGAGGCTGGCCATCGCCTTGGGCACTGCTCTCGGGTTGGCGGGCTGCGGCCTCAACCTGCCCGACCAGCGCCTGGCCAACGAAGCGCTGCAGCGCGGCGACACCGCGCTGGCCGAACAGAACTACCGCCAGCTGGCCGACATGGGTTACACCGATGCCCAAGTGGGCCTGGCCGATATCCAGGTCGGCACCCGTGACCCGGAACTGATCAAGCAGGCGGAAGCCACCTACCGCGCCGCAGCCCAGACTTCGCCGCGTGCGCAGTCGCGCCTGGGCAAGCTGCTGGCGGTCAAGCCCAACTCCACCGAGGCCGAGCAGCGCGAAGCCGAGGGCCTGTTGAAGAAAGCGTTCGCCAATGGTGAGTCCGGCACGCTGATTCCGCTGGCCATGCTCTATCTGCAATACCCGCACACGTTCCCCAACGTGAACGCACAGCAGAAGATCAACGAATGGCGCGCTCAGGGCTACCCGGAAGCGGGCCTGGCGCAGGTCGTGCTGTATCGCACCCAGGGCACCTATGACCAGCATCTGGGCGAAGTCGAAAGCATCTGCAAACAGGCGCTGCGCGCCAACGACGTCTGCTACATGGAGCTGGCGACGGTCTACCAGAAGCGCGGCGAAGCCGACAAGCAGGCCGCCCTGCTCAAGCAGATGGAAAGCGGCTACGCCAGTGGCAGCGTGCCGGCGATGCGCGTCGACACCGTGGCCCGCGTGCTGGCCGATTCGACCCTCGGCAAACCGGACGAGAAGACCGCCCAGCAACTGCTGGAGAAGGTCGCTCCCGGCTACCCGGCTTCGTGGGTGAGCCTGGCGCAACTGCTCTACGACTTCCCGGAACTGGGCGACGTCAACAAGATGATGGAGTACCTGGACAACGGCCGCGCCGCGGATCAACCCCGCGCCGAACTGTTGCTCGGCAAGCTGTACTACGAAGGCAAGCTGGTGCTGCCGGACGCGAAGAAAGCCGAGGAGCATCTGCTCAAGGCCGCACCGACGCAGATCTCCGCGCACTACTACCTCGGTCAGCTGTACCGCCGCGGTTACCTGGGCAAGCCCGATCCGCAGAAAGCCGTCAACGAGCTGCTGACCTCTGCACGCGGCGGCCAGAACAGCGCCGACTACGCCCTGGCGCAGTTGTTCTCCCAGGGCAAGGGCATCAAGCCCGATCCGGTCAACGCCTGGGTCTTCGGCCAGCTGGCGCAGGCCCAGGGCACGCCGCAGGCCAATGACCTGGCCCAGCAACTGAACGATCAATTGCCGCCCGAGAAGCGCGCGCCGGCGCAGAGCCTTTTGCAGCGTGAACAGCAGGTGCGCGGCACCACGGCGCAGAACGCCCTGGCCATGCAAACCCTGCAAGCAGAAAAAGATGGCGAGGACGCACCGCTATGAAGCTTAAGTTGAACCCTCTGATGGCAGCCGGCCTGGGCCTTGGCTTCACCCTGATCTGGGCCACGCCTGCGCTCGCTGCACTGACTGACACCCAGAACTTCGGCATCGAAGTCAAAGCCACCGGCCAGATGGAAGACGACCGCGACCTGGGCACCCGCAGCGGCGGCGACGTCAACGGTGTCGGCCTGGATCTGCGCCCATGGGCCTACGGCGAATGGGGCAACTGGAGCGGCTACGCGATGGGCCAGGTGGTCACTGCCACCGACACCATCCAGACCGACCCGCTGGACCAGCAATCCACCGACGCCAACGGCCAGACCGTCTCACACAGCCGCAAGACCTCGAGCAGCCGCGAAGTGGACGACAGCTACGCGGCCCTGCGTGAATTCTGGATCGGCTACAGCGGCTTCACGCCCTACCCCGGCGAGATCCTCAAGTTCGGTCGCCAGCGCCTGCGCAATGACGACGGCCAGTGGCACGACACCAACATCGAGGCGCTGAACTGGACCTTCGACACCACCCTGCTCAAGGCCGAAGTCGGCGCCGCTCAGCGCTTCAGCGAGTACCGCACCGACCTCACCGAACTGTCGGCGCAGGACAAGGATCGCCAGCACCTGTTCGGCGACGTGGAGTACCAGTGGATGCCAGGCCAGTGGGCCGGCATTCGCGCGCACCACAGCCACGACGACGGCAGCCTGAAGCATCAGGGCGAGGCCATCGACGATCTGGACAAGACCACCCGCGGCGACCTGACCTGGCTGGGCCTGCAGGCCAACAGCGATGCCTACAACTATCGCAACCTGAACACCGTCAACTACTGGGGCAGCCTGACCTGGCTGACCGGTAACCGCGATCAGATCGGTACCAGTTACGACGCCAACACCGACCAGTATCTGGCTGGCCAGAAAGACAGCAGCCACGTCAATGGCTGGGCCACCGACCTGGGCCTGCGTTTCCGTCTCGACCCGCAGTGGCAAGTGGGCGGCGCCTACTCGCGCGCCAGCAAGAACTACGAGCAGAACGGCCTGGAGAGCAACCGCTCGAACTGGACCGGCACCCGCTCGCGCATCCATCGCTTCGGCGAAGCCTTCCAGGGCGAGATGGCCAACGTGGAATCCGGCTCGCTGTTCGCCTCCTGGCAGATGCAGGACGAATACGACGCCTCGCTGATCTACCACAAGTTCCGTCGCGTCGACGGCCACGCCGGCATCGGTGGCGCAGGCGTCAACCCGGCCAGCGAAAGCGTCGATGCCAACGGCGTCTCGACCTTCACCTCGCTGCCGATGGAAGACGGCAACAAAGACCTGGGCCAGGAGATGGATCTGGTCGTGACCAAGTACTTCAAGCAAGGCCTGCTGCCGACCTCGGTGAGCCAGTCCTTCGACGAGCCGTCGGCGCTGGTGCGCCTGCGCGCAGGCGTGTTCAAGCCCGGCGATGCCTATGGCAGCGGCGTGGACAACTACATGCATCGCGCAATCGTCGATGTCATCTGGCGCTTCTGATGATGACCAGAACCGTGTACCTCGCCCCCGTAGCAGTCCGGCTTGCCGGCGGCAGCGATCTTGCGGACGTCACCGCCGGCAAGCCGTGCTGCTACGGGTTCGCGGTATTCAATAGTGGTTTTCAGGCTAATGAGAGTGCATGACATGAACAGCCAAACCAACATTTTGCGCCAGAGGGCCTGGCCTCATGCACTGCTTGAAAGCGCAGTGTTGAGCAGCGCCTTGCTGCTGACCAGCGCATCGGCCATGGCCAACACCGCGCCCGTCGCCAAACCTGCCGCTGCGCAGACGCCTGCCGACACCGGCACGGTCAAGGACCTGCACCAGGCCAAGACCTACACCATCACCAGCCCGCCTGCCGAGCCTTTGATGATGGACAAACCCAAGCTGCCGGACCTGTCGGGCTACACCCAGCAGGCCATGCAGAAGAAGATCGTGCGCAGCAAGGCGGCCAAGGTTTCGATCCGCCGCATGATGCAGGAAGACGCGCTCAAGGAATTCATCGGCGGTGACAACAAGATGGCCGAGTGGGTCGCGCGTCAGCACGGCATTCCCCAGGCGATCTTCGTCGACGACGGCTACATGAACCTGCAGGACCTGGCGAAAAAGGTGCCCAAGCAGTACCTGAGCGAAACCTCGCCGGGCGTGTTCCTGGCGCGTCTGCCGATCGTGGTCGGCAAGAAAGGCATCTTTGAAGTCGACAAGAAAACCACCGAACTGCGCCTGTCTCAGGAAGGCGGTGCGTTTCTGGTCAACGACAACCAGCTGTTCATGCAGGACACCAAACTGACCGGCTGGAGCGAGAAGGCCAACGGCCCGTCGACCTTCAAGACGCCCAAGGAGTTTCGTCCGTTCCTGCTGTCCTGGGGTGGCAGCCAGACCTACATGTTCAACACCAAGGTGGCGAGCCTGGGCTACAACAACAGCAAGTCGTACGGCATCAGTATTTCCCAGTACACGCCGAACATGAAGGCGCAGATGAACCGCCCGGACCCGACCGGCTGGATCGTCAATTCCGAGTTCTCGGACCTGTGGTACGGCTACTACTGCTATGAGACCCGCGACTTCGTGGTCAAGGGCAACACCTACCGCGACAACATCATCTACGGCATCGACCCCCACGACCGTTCCCACGGCCTGATCATCGCCGAGAACACCGTGTTCGGTACCAAGAAGAAGCACGGGATCATCATTTCCCGCGAGGTGAACGACAGCTTCATCATCAACAACAAGAGCTATGAAAACCACTTGTCGGGCATCGTGCTGGACCGTAACAGCGTGAACAATCTGGTGGCTTACAACCAGATCTACCGCAACCACACCGACGGCATCACGCTGTACGAGAGCGCCGACAACCTGCTGTGGGGCAACCGCGTGTTCGCCAACAAGCGCCACGGCATCCGCGTGCGCAACAGCACCAACATCAAGCTCTACGAGAACCTGGCCGTGGGCAACGGCCTGATGGGCGTCTACGGCCACATCAAGGACCTGACCGACACCGACCGCGACATCAAGCTCGACCCGTTCGACGCCGAAGTGTCGCTGATCATGGTCGGCGGCGAGCTGACCTCCAACGGCTCAGGCCCGCTGTCCATCGATTCGCCCCTGAGTGTCGAGCTGTACAAGGTGTCCATGCTGGCACCGACCAAGAGCAGCGGGATCAGCTTCAACGGCGTACTGGGCGACCGTCAGGACGAGATTCTCGACCTGCTGGTGCGCCAGCAGAAACCCGTGTTGATCGACCCGGTTGAAAGCCAGAAACAACTCCGGGACTGAGGAAGATATATCCATGCACGCACATTTGATCAAACTGCTCAGGCTCTCGGGCCTTACCGCCGCGGCTACATTAGTGATGCTCGCAGCCAGCAACGCGGCGTATGCCGACGACGCGACAGCGCCGAACTTCACCGCCGAGCCTTGCTGCAGCCTGTGCCCTGAAGCCCATGACGAGAAGAACTACGTCAGCCGCTATCAGCAGAACTTCACCACGCTGGTGCAGGCCCAGGGCGACTGGCTGTTCCGGACCCGCGAAGACCTGCGCACCGAGTTCGACACCACGCCCGAAGGCTACCGGCGCATGCAACAGCTGCACGACGCCTTCAAGAGCAAGGGCGTGGAGCTGGTGATCGTGTATCAACCGACGCGCGGCTTGGTCGATCGCAACAAGCTGTTCCCGGCCGAGCGCGACAAGTTCGACTACAACACGGCTCTGCGCAACTACCAGGCCATGCTCGGCCGCTTCGCGAAAATGGGCTACACCGTGCCTGATCTGTCGCCGTTGACCAACGAGCAGCAGGCCCACGATTTCTACTTCCGCGGCGACCAGCACTGGACCCCGTACGGCGCCCAGCGCACCGCGAAGATCGTTGCCGACTCGGTGCACAAGATGGCCGCGTTCAAGGACATTCCCAAGCGCGAATTCGAGACCCATCTGTCAGGTCGCATGGGCAAGAAGGGCACTCTGCACAACATGGCCGGTCAATTGTGCGGCACCAGCTACGCCATCCAGTACATGGATCAGTTCGAGACCGAACCCAAGGGCGAAGCGGCCGACGGCGACCTGTTCGGCGATTCCGGCAACCCGGAAATCACCCTGGTCGGTACCAGTCACAGCGGCAAGAACTACAACTTCGCAGGCTTCCTGCAGGAGTACATCGGCGCCGACGTGCTCAACGTCGCCTTCCCCGGCGGCGGCCTTGAAGGCTCGATGCTGCAGTACCTGGGCAGCGAGGACTTCCAGAAGCACCCACCGAAGATTCTCATCTGGGAGTTCTCGCCGCTGTACCGGCTGGACCAGGAGACCATCTATCGCCAGATGATGTCGCTGCTGGACAACGGCTGCGAAGGCAAACCGGCGCTGATGACCACTAAAACCTCCCTCAAGCCGGGCACCAACGAGCTGTTGGTCAACGGCAAAAACGGCATCAAGGATGTGCGCAACGGCAGCAACCAGATCGACATCAAGTTCGCCGACACCTCGGTGAAAACTCTCCAGGCGCGCCTCTGGTACATGAACGGCCGCCACGAAGACTTGAAGATCGAGAAACCTGAAACATCCGAAACCGACGGGCGCTTCTCCTTCGAACTGCGCAACGACAACGACTGGGCAGACTTGCAACTGCTCGCGCTGGAAATCCAGGGCCCCGAAGCGGGCACTGCACCGCAGGAAGTTGAAGCGAAAGTATGCAAACGCAACGTGTTCCCGAATGTCGCGCACCAGACCGCGCAAGCCGGGTTATGAGGCTCCTATGCACACTCCAAGACTGATGCTCCCCACCCTCCTGTCGCTGGCCGTGCTGTCGGCCACGACATTCGCCACCGGCGCCAGCGCCGCGTCGACCCTCGTGCCGCCGCAGGGCTATTACGAGGGTGTGGAGAAATTCAAGAGCAAGGAAGGCAACTTCAGCTGCGACGCCACCCCGCAGCCCTACACCGGCTCGCTGCAGTTCCGCAGCAAGTACGAGGGCTCGGACAAGTCGCGCTCGACGTTCAACGCGGTCTCCGACCAGGCCTTCCGCGACTCCACCAAGGACATCACCACCATGGAGCGCAACACCAGCAAGGTGGTGATGCAGTACATGCGTGACGGCCGTCCCGAGCAGCTCGACTGCGCGCTGAACATGCTGACGACCTGGGCCAAGGCCGATGCGCTGGAGTCCACGGACTTCAACCACACTGGCAAGTCGATGCGCAAATGGGCACTGGGCAGCATGTCGTCGTCCTACCTGCGCCTGAAGTTCTCCGACTCGCACCCGTTGGCCACCCGCCAGCAGGACGCGCAGGTGATCGAGGCCTGGTTCAGCAAGCTGGCCGATCAGGTGGTCAGCGACTGGAGCAACCTGCCGCTGGACAAGATCAACAACCACTCCTACTGGGCCGCGTGGTCGGTGATGTCCACTGCCGTGGCGACCAACCGCCGCGACCTGTTCGACTGGTCGGTGGAGGAGTTCAAGGTCGCGGCCAATCAGGTCGACCCGCAAGGTTTCCTGCCCAACGAACTCAAGCGCAAGCAGCGCGCGCTGGCGTACCACAACTACGCCCTGCCGCCGCTGGCGATGATCGCCAGTTTCGCCCAGGCCAACGGCGTGGACCTGCGCCCCGAGAACAACGGCGCGCTCAAGCGTCTGGGTGACCGGGTGCTGGCGGGCGTGCAGAACTCCGGCAGCGAATTCCAGGCCCGTGACGGCCAGCAGCAGGACATGACGGATCTGAAAACCGACATGAAATTCGCCTGGCTGGAGCCCTACTGCTCGCTCTACGACTGCAGCCCGGACACCCTCGAACGCAAGCACAAGATGCAGCCGTTCAAGAACTTCCGCCTGGGCGGCGACATGACCCGCACCTATGACCCTTCTCACGAGAAGGGTGAGAAAGGCGGTTCGTAAGAAGCAAGACTGAATGCTGACCCACTGTAGGAGCGAATTCATTCGCGAAAGGGCCAGTACCGACACCTCGGGACTGACCCGCAAACGGCGGTGACACAACCACCGCATTCGCGAATGAATTCGCTCCTACAGGGGTGCGATGTAAATGCGTGATTCCCCCGATTTTTCATGGGGGGTTTGGGGGGGGCTGTGGCCCTTGATGCTGGACAAACGGAGAGATAAGGATGGTTTTCTCATCCAACGTGTTCCTGTTCCTGTTCTTGCCGGTGTTTCTCGGCTTGTACTACGTGAGCGGAACCCGCTACCGCAACCTGCTGTTGCTCATCGCCAGCTACGTGTTCTACGCCTGGTGGCGAGTCGACTTCCTGGCCCTGTTCGCGGCAGTGACGCTTTGGAACTACTGGATCGGCCTGCGCGTCGGCGCTGCCGGTGTGCGGACCAAACCCGCGCAGCGCTGGCTGTTGCTGGGTGTCGCGGTCGACCTGTGCATCCTGGGCTACTTCAAGTACGCCAACTTCGGCGTGGACAGCCTCAACGCGATCATGACCTCGTTCGGTCTTGAGCCGTTCATCCTGACCCACGTGCTGTTGCCGATCGGGATCTCGTTCTACATCTTCGAGTCCATCAGCTACATCATCGACGTCTACCGCGGCGACACCCCGGCCACCCGCAACCTGATCGACTTCGCGGCGTTCGTGGCGATCTTCCCGCACTTGATCGCTGGCCCCGTACTGCGCTTCCGCGACCTGGTGGACCAGTTCAACAACCGCACCCACACGCTGGACAAGTTCAGCGAGGGCTGCACACGGTTCATGCAGGGCTTCATCAAGAAAGTCTTCATCGCCGACACCCTGGCGGTGGTGGCCGACCATTGCTTCGCCCTGCAAAACCCGACCACGGGCGACGCCTGGCTCGGCGCGCTGGCCTACACCGCGCAGCTGTATTTCGACTTCTCCGGCTACAGCGACATGGCCATCGGCCTGGGCCTGATGATGGGTTTCCGCTTCATGGAAAACTTCAAGCAGCCCTACGTCAGCCAGTCGATCACCGAGTTCTGGCGGCGCTGGCACATCAGCCTCTCCACCTGGCTGCGCGACTACCTGTACATCACCCTGGGCGGCAACCGTGGCGGCAAGGTCGCGACCTACCGCAACCTGTTCCTGACCATGCTGCTGGGCGGCCTGTGGCACGGCGCCAACATCACCTACATCGTCTGGGGTGCCTGGCACGGCGTGTGGCTTGCCATCGAGAAGGCGCTGGGCATCAACACCGCACCAAAGACCTTCAACGTGGTGCGCTGGGCCTTCACGTTCCTGCTGGTGGTGATGGGCTGGGTGATCTTCCGCGCCGAGAACCTGCACGTCGCCGCCCGCATGTACGGCGCGATGTTCAGCTTCAGCGACTGGCAGCTGTCGGATCTGAACCGCGCCAACCTGACCGGCCTGCAAGTGGCGACGCTGATCGTGGCGTACATCACGTTGGCGTTCTTCGGTCTGCGCGACTTCTACCAGAACCCGCCAGCGGTCAAGAGCAAGGGCGAGAAGCCGGTACAGGCCGACGGCCCTGCCACCGCGCAACCGGGCCTGATCAAGGCCGTGCCGGGGGATGCGCCGGGCAGCATTCATCAGCCGGGTTACATCGTTGGCACCGACGCGCAGGTCCAGCCTGCCTACTGGACCGCCGACTGGTCGCGCTACGTGATGCGCGCCCTGATCCTGCTGATGTTCGTGGCCTCGATTCTCAAACTCTCGGCGGCCAGCTTCTCGCCGTTCCTGTACTTCCAGTTCTGAGGAACCTGACATGACCCGTTCCTTACGCGTGCTCTACATCTTCCTGTTCCTGGCCATCCTGCTGGCGCTGGGGCTGTGGTCGCTGCGCAGCTTCATCGGTTTCTCGACGTCCAAGGAAACCACCGTGCTCAACGGCCATTGGACCAAGGCGGTGGAAACCCACTACGACGACGAGTTTCCGATCAAGCGCCTGGGCACCAACCTCTGGGCCGCACTGGATTACAAGGTGTTCAACGAAGGCCGTCCGGGCGTGATCCTGGGCAAGGACCAGTGGCTGTACACCGACGAAGAATTCGACGCGGTGGCCAACGGCGAGCAGAACGAAGCGGACAACCTGGCGATCATCCAGGGCGTGCGCGACACCCTCAAAGCCCACGGCACACAGCTGGTGCTGGCCATCGTTCCGGCCAAGACCCGCCTGTATCCGGAACACGTCGGCGACACCAAGCCTTCGGCGCTGCACACCGATCTGTACCAGCAGTTCCACGCCCAGGTGAACCAGGCCGGGATCTTCGCCCCTGACTTGCTGGCGCCGCTGCAAAGCGCCAAGGACAAGGGCCAGGTGTTCCTGCGCACCGACACCCACTGGACGCCGATGGGCGCCGAAGTGGTCGCGCAGCAACTGGGCGAAGCGATCTCTAAAGAGACCCCGCTGAGCGGCGAGCCGCAGACCTTCGTCACCGAAGCCAAGGCCAGCGCGCCGTACAAGGGCGACCTGACCAACTTCCTGCCGCTCGACCCGCTGTTCAGCAACCTGCTGCCCAAGCCGGATGACCTGCAGCAGCGCAGCACCAACCCGGCGCAAGCGGCGGGTGAAAGCGACGACGCGCTGTTCGCCGACAACTCGGTGGCGGTCGGCCTGGTCGGCACCAGCTACAGCGCCAACCCCAACTGGAACTTCGCCGGCGCCCTGAAACAGGCGCTGCACAGCGACGTGGTGAATTACGCCGAAGACGGCCATGGCCCGATCCTGCCGATGCTCAAGTACCTGCAGACCGACGCCTTCAAGAGCAGCCCGCCGCAGGTGCTGATCTGGGAATTCCCGGAGCGCTACCTGCCCGCTCACAACGACCTGACCGAGTTCGATCCGCAGTGGATCGCCGAACTCAAGAAGGCTCGTGATCCGCAACAGAACGTGGCGCAAAACGCCAACAGCTCCAATTCCAACATCAATGCTGAGTCGCCCGACCGGGCGCAAAACTAAAGAGAGGACTCCTCGACATGACTATGCAGACCACCACTCACATGCCTGTTCGTTCGACCAAATCCGGCCTGCTGAAAACCTGCGTGCTGGCCGCGAGCCTCGGCTTCGTTTCCCTCTCGGCCTTCGCCGGTGGCGACGCCGCCCTGTACGGCCCGACCGCGCCAAAAGGCTCGACCTTCGTGCGCGTCTACAACGCCAGCAACGCGGAAATCAGCGCAAGCGTCGGCAACACCAGCCTCAACGAAGTCGGCCCGCTGGCCAGCAGCGATTTCAGCTTCATGCCCCAAGGCGACTACAGCGCCAAGATCGGCAACAACACCCTGCCGGTGAAACTGGCGAGCGACCACTACTACACCATCGTCAACAACACCTCGGGCGCCCCGCAACTGGTGGAAGAGCCACCGTTCAAGAACAAGCAGAAGTCCCTGGTGCGCGTGCAGAACCTGAGCGACAAGCCACTGACCCTGAAGACCGCCGACGGCAAGACCGCCGTGGTCGATTCGGTCAAGGCCAAGGGCACCGGCGAGCGCGAAATCAACCCGGTGAAAGTCAGCTTCGCGCTGTTCGACGGCGACAAGAAAGTCAGCGACCTGAAACCGGTAGCACTGGAGCGCGGTGAGGCCGCAGTGCTGTACGTCACCGGCAGCGGCAGCAACCTGTCGCCCGTGTGGGTCAAGCGCCCGACGTCGACCCAATAAACGCATCACGCATTACCCCTGTGGGAGCGAGCTTGCTCGCGAATGCGCAGGGTCAGGCGCAAGCGATGTTCCGGATGTGCCGACCTCTTCGTGAGCAAGCTCACTCCCACAGGGTGAGTCACCACAAGAAAGACGAACGACAGAAAACAACCGACGTATAGCCCAAAACAAACGCTATCGAAATTTTGGAGAAACAAAATGATTCCAGTGATCTTGTCAGGTGGCAGCGGTTCCCGACTCTGGCCTCTTTCGCGCAAACAGTTTCCGAAACAGTTCCTGGCGCTGACCGGCGAACACACCCTGTTCCAGCAGACCCTCGAGCGTCTGCAATTCGAAGGCATGCAACACCCGGTGGTGGTGTGCAACAAGGAACACCGCTTCATCGTCGGCGAGCAGCTCGACGGTCTGGGCCTTGATACCCAGGGCATCATCATGGAGCCGTTCGGCCGCAATACTGCGCCCGCCGTGGCGATCACCGCCATGATGCTGGCCAACGAAGGCCGTGACGAGCTGATGCTGGTGCTGCCGGCCGACCACGTCATCGACGACCAGAAAGCCCTGCAACGCGCACTGGCCCTGGCCACCGTCGCTGCCGAGCGCGGCGAAATGGTGCTGTTCGGCATCCCGGCCACCAAGCCTGAAACCGGCTACGGCTACATCAAGTCCACCGCCGATGCGCTGCTGCCCGAAGGCGTCAGCCGCGTCGCCCAGTTCGTCGAGAAACCCGACGAGCAACGCGCCCGCGAATTCGTCGACGCCGGTGGCTACTACTGGAACAGCGGCATGTTCCTGTTCCGCGCCAGCCGCTATCTCGAAGAGCTGAAAAAGCACGACCCGGACATCTACGACAACTGCCTGCTGACCCTTGAGCGCAGCAAGCACGACGGCGACAACATCGAACTGGATCAGGCCAGCTTCGCCTGCTGCCCGGACAACTCCATCGACTACGCGGTCATGGAAAAGACCCAGCGCGCCTGCGTGGTGCCGCTCGACGCCGGCTGGAGCGATGTCGGCTGCTGGTCGTCGCTGTGGCAAGTGCACGACAAGGACGACAACGGCAACGTCACCAAAGGCGACGTGGTGGTCCAGGACAGCCGCAACTGCATGATTCAGGGCAACGGCAAACTGGTCACCGTGATCGGCCTGGACGACATCGTCGTGGTCGAAACCAAGGACGCCATGATGATCGCCCACAAGGACAAGGTTCAGGGCGTCAAGCAACTGGTCAACACCCTCAACGAGCAGGGTCGCAGCGAAACCCAGAACCACCTGGAAGTCTACCGCCCGTGGGGCTCGTACGACTCCGTAGACATGGGCGGCCGCTTCCAGGTCAAGCGCATCTCGGTCAAGCCCGGCGCCAGCCTGTCGCTGCAGATGCACCACCACCGCGCCGAGCACTGGATCGTGGTCTCCGGCACCGCGCAGGTCACCTGCGACGAGAACGTGTTCCTGCTCACCGAAAACCAGTCGACCTACATCCCGATCGCCTCGGTCCACCGCCTGCGCAACCCGGGCAAGATCCCGCTGGAAATCATCGAAGTGCAGTCCGGCAGCTACCTGGGCGAAGACGACATCGAGCGCTTCGAAGACGTCTATGGTCGTTCGACGCCGGGTATCGAAGCAGGCGTGAGAACCCAGACCATCGCGCGTTGATGGGTTTGTAACAACGAGTTGTAGAGCCCCTGCCCGCCTTCTGCGAATCCCCATCCGCTGGGGGTGGGTGGGGGGCTCTACATTGCAGCGTCAATGCGGATCATCATGAATGCTCAATCGATCAGAATCCGCTGTCTGAATTTCACGCAACCGTTACACTAACGGCAACTTTATCCATCAGGAATAATATAAACGGGTCGCGAGTGCCGCCAAAGAATCTGCATTGTTAAAAACATTTATCGCCCTGGCCACTGGATTACTTTTCCAGATCGCTTTTCTTCTCGCGACTTCCAGTTCAGTCTCGCCCGCGCCTCCGCGAAATCTCTGCATTTGAGAGATATAGCGGCTCCTGGCGAAAGTCCCCATTTCTTTTTCGTCAGGGCCTTCCGAGAGAAAGATGGCCGAACATTCGATCAGGCTGGAAATCTCTTGTTGCCGACGTTCTGACGAGCTTTCATGCCGGGTCGCCCCCTCGCCGAGATACATTAAATCTGACGTCGAAAACAGCACATGCGAACTCTCATGTATCAGTGTGGAGGCAGTAAATTCAGCGCTAAACTTCTCAACATCTGCTTCTGCCAACAGTATCCTGCTAAAGTCTTCGTTCGGCTTTATTTTCGAGGGTAGAGATACTGCAGCGCTGCTGGCATCCGGGAACTTGACCAGACTCAACCTCCACCCCTCCTCAGCTTTCAAACTTTTCACAAACACCTTGATCTTCGAAAAACGGTCTATAAGAGCAGGTTTCATATCTTGAAGCTGCTCTGCGTTTGAAACCACATCATCACCAAATACCATTGAGAGCGCCGCCGTCACTTCCGGGCCAAAAGTCTCACTTGAAAGCTCATCCACCAGTAGCGTCAACATGTCATCAGCCAAATCAATTCCCGACTCCAGCTTTTTTCGGAATCCAACAGGAAACAACTTAATTCCGCTATGCAAAATCGATCCACCATCGCTTATAAACCCTTCCTCGTATTGGTCGTAGGGAATACTTCCGAGGTGGTCTATGTATCGCAACGGGCAGTTCAATAGGAAGCCAAACATATTCAACCCGCCGTACTCGCCCAGCAAATCTGGATTAATCCACCGCATCAACCACGGCGCGTAATACCTCAACCCATAGTAATAAAGCCCCGTCGCATCCCGCTCCTTGCCTGAATAACGCACCGTCTTGTATCTCGCCTCGACTTCACTGCGCGCCGCGAACCACGCCGTTTCACCATAGGGGTAATACACCTCCTGGCTGATCAACTGTGCATGCTGGTCCAACTCAAGCGCGGTCGAACCCAGATGATCGGTGAAGCTGTAGCGGATCTGATCATTCTCGATCTCACTCGGACGTCCCGCTTGCCAATGCAATACGCGCACTTCGCTGCGACCGGCCTTGGCGACAACGACATGCAGCGTTTGGCCGGTAGCACTGTCAGTACGAAATTCAAGACCCGGCAAATAACGCGCTTCATTGATATGTGTCGCTGCTTTGGCTGCCGCAGTGCGAACTTTGCGCACGCGCATTCCGGCAGCGTCGTATCGGTAGATTTCTCGGTCGTTGTCCGCCAAGTCCCGAACCACTGGTGTGACTTCACTCAGCTGATTGCGCTGATCCCAGCTCAACCCTTGTCCTGGCGCCAACTCGCGCAAGTTACCGTTCGCATCGAATCCGGCCGCGATCTGTTGTTCAGTGGGGGGATGTGCGCCGGTTTGAATCAACGTGCGATTGCTGTGGCGGGACGTTGCAAATAGATGGGTGTGGTTTTGCGCACCGCCATGAACGAGTTTTTGCAGGTTGCCTGCGGCATCGTATTCATAACGCTCGGTGTAATTACTCAGTTCATTGGCCGTGGCAAACGATGAAACACCGGAAGGCCCCTGGTTGTTAGCCGCTGCTTCAAACCCGGTGGCTTCGATCAGTTGATACAAGGTGTCATAGCCGAACGTGCGCAATGGCTCGATCTGTTGATTGGAAAAGAACCGACTCGGTTGCGCGGTATCTTCGATACTCACAACATTGCCCACCGGATCGTAGGCGTAATGCAGGTTCTGTAGTCGGCCATGGTCAGCGCGAAGCTGGATTAACCGACCATCGATGGGATCGTAATCCAGCGCGGTGATGACGCCATTACCCAAGGTTTCCGATTCAATTCGCTGTTGCGCGTCGTAGCGGATATCGCTGACCAGTGTTTGCGCCGACCTCCCATTCAAACGCAATACCGTTCGTTCAAGTTGCCCATATAGGGTTTGAGTGAAGAACTGAACATTGCCTACAGCGTCCGTCTGTTCAAGCACATCGCCCAGCGGCCCGAACCGCCAGCGGCTCACGGCACCTTCACCCGGCTCCAGCAAGGCATCGCGCTCATTCAGGGCAACAGGCCAGTCAGGAATTTCCAGGTCGCCCAGCAGTCGGCGTGATTGGCAAACCACTTCTCCACTCAGACCAAAGTGCACATTGAGTAACGAACCTGCCGGGTCGTCGTGCCGAATCAATCGCCCACACTGGTTGCCCGACACAGTTGTCGAATCGCCGTAGCTCAGACGCTCGGCACAGATCTCGTTCACGCCGTTGCTTTCGAACACCGCCAGCAGACGTCGCGAATCATCGTATTGAAAACGTTGCCCCTGACCTTTGGCGTCCCAGCGGCAATCACATTCGCCAGATTCGGCAAGCAGCTGCGCACGCCAGCCTGCATCGGAGCTGTCGCTGAACAATTCCTGCCCGCTCAAGGAATGAATCGAGCGCGCATTGCTCGGTGCGCCAGCCTGATTCGCGCCAGCCCATAACCTGGGATCCCATCGAGCGACTCGCCGGGTGGCGACATCGTAGGTCGAACGGTCCACTCGCTCGGCAAGGGCCTGGTCAGCCTGAACCCGATAAAACGCCACGGACCGCACCGGCAAACCGCGTGGGTCCGTCACAGAAAGAACGGGAGTGTGGCTATGCAAGGTCATCACCGGCGCAATCCATTGCTGCATGTCCTTGAAGGTTAGTCGCCAGTCAGCGTCGTACCTGACCGTCAGTCCGGGACACGACCGAATCGCCAATTGGTCTATCTCTCCCCTTTCGGTACGATGCCACTATCTGCCTTCGCGAGACCTGACCATGATCATCGGCGCCGTACTGATCCTCACCTGGCTGGTGCTTCTGCTGCGCTACCCCTCCAAGGCCCTGCCGGTTTCCCTGGCGGCGGCGGTGGGTTTGGCGGTGGTCGCGGGGATCGTGGTCTGGCAAGACAAGCGCGATGCCCAGCGGCTGGAGCGTCTGCAGTTGCGCCTGAACTACGCGCCGCAGCAATGCCCGGTGGGCCGTCCGCTGCTGGTGCTGATCGACAACGGCAACGATGTGCCGCTACAGGAACTGCGCTGGAAGGTGGCCGCCTATGCGCCGGGCGACACCGTGAATCTGGCCGACGACACCTACACCGCCCCGCGCTACCGGGGCCCGGGCGAGTTGCTGCCCGGCAGCCAGTGGCAGGACTGTTTGCCGCTGCCGCCGCTGCGTAACGGCTATCGCGCGCCAACGCTCGAATTTCGCGCCGAGCGTCTGCAAGGCACATTCTCTGGCTGATCCTTTCTCTTTCAAGGAATGAAACCTATGTCCGTCGTGTTGATTACCGGTTGCTCCAGCGGCATTGGCCGCGCCATGGCCGATGCCTTCAGGACCGCCGGGCATGAGGTCTGGGCCACTGCCCGCAAGGCGGCCGATGTGCAGGCGCTGGCAGCGGCGGGATTCATTGCCGTGGAGGTGGACGTCAATGACAGCGCGGCCCTCGATCGACTGGCTGCCCAACTCGAAGCACAGGGCAAAGGCCTGGATGTACTGATCAACAACGCAGGCTTCGGCGGCATCGGCCCGTTGCTGGACGGCGGTGTCGAGGCGATGCGTCGGCAGTTCGAAACCAACGTGTTTTCCATCGTCGGCGTCACCCGTGCGCTGTTCCCCCTGCTGCGGCGCAACAAGGGCCTGGTGGTCAATATCGGCAGTGTTTCCGGGGTGCTGACGACGCCGTTTGGCGGGGCTTATTGCGCGTCCAAGGCGGCTGTGAGTTCGTTGAGCGACGCACTGCGCATGGAACTGGCGCCCTTCGGCATGCGGGTGATGGAAGTCCAGCCCGGCGCCATCGACACGCAGTTCGCGAAAAACGCCAGCGCTGAAGCCGAGCAGGTCATCCATGAAGGTTCAGCGTGGTGGCCGTTGAGGGAGGGTATTCGCGCACGGGCCAACGCCTCGCAAACCAACCCGACCCCGGCCAGCGACTTTGCCCGTGACGTGCTCAATGCCGTGCAACGACCAAACCCACCGCGCCTGCTGCGCTCGGGCAACGGCAGCACCGCGCTGCCGCTGATGGCGCGGCTGCTGCCCAAGGCGCTGCTGGAAGGGATTTTGAGAAAACGGTTCAAACTGAACCGTACACTCTGATCCGAAAAGCCTGCATATATCAACAATCCAGCCCTCTAGCATCCGCTGCTTGATCGTACGACATCGAAGGAAAAAGACTACAGAGTTAAATTTAAAAGTGACAGATACTTCCTGCAGCTCTCAGCGCGAGGGCGTTAACAGTCAAGGAAGACATCATGAATCAACTACTGCAACATCTCCCGCCACTCGAATACTTCGACGCAGATGACCTCAGGCTCGTACCGCAGGGCGCTGACAATCCTTCTGGCGATGTTATATATGACCTGACCGAATCAGGCATTCAACGCGTCACAAAAGATATTATTTCGTTGCTTGAGAAAATCCAGCGCATCAACCTGTTCAGCGCGCCACACTACATTGACCACTGGATAAACACCAGGATTCGGCTCAGCACTGGCTCCCAGGAATTCAAAAGCAGTGTTAGCGCAAACTCGTGGATTCGAACGGAAGCGAAGCACCCCGACGGGGTGCAAATTAGAGACTTTCGACTCCGAGAAATCGTTACCGACACCTACCGCCGAAAACTTTCATCTGAAAAAAAACACTCAGTAAAATGGCCATCCGATTTCCCTGCCGAGCTCATCTCAGAGTTCCAGAGCGCCAATCTGGAGCAGGCATATTCGAGTGAAGTAGAACTCAAACTGAATGGCCCGGAGGTCAGGTTCGCGCGAAAGATCATTCTCAAACACGAGCTGACCGAACGGATAAAACTCTTCATCCTTCGAACGACTCAGCACGACCCTTACAGAAAAATAGGGCAGTCTTATCTGGAAGGGCGCGGGACGCATAAAACCGTTTTATTCAAAACCAGCCATGGACGGACAAAAGTCGCCAACGCCGTCTACATCTGCGACGACAATGAGAAACAACAAGGTGGCATTCTGATTTTCCTGGATGAGCCGAAATCTTTCTCCAGCATCGCGCTCCCACCTGAAGGGGCAGAACGCCGACGCCTGATTGAAGGAAGTGACTATTTAAGGAGAAACATTTTTAGCCGGATTCCTGTGTACCGCGCCAAAATCCCTGCAAACACCGCACTGACGTATTATCGACATCCCGTAGGTGGCGTGGCGTCCCCCCTTCAGTTTGAGGAAACCGACGATATCTTTGGGAGCCTGCACGACATTCATTTAAACCTTATCAAAGGTGATATGGACTTGCTTGTCAGTACCGACTCTGAACGTTTTGACGACTACCTGATGAGCGTGTTTACGAAGTTTGCGCTACTGATTGCAGGCCTTAGTACTCTTCTGCTGCCATTGTTCCCTGTGGGCTTTGCCATTTCTGCGTTTGTTGCCAGCGCCGGTGCGGGATTGATCACAGCCCTGCGATCAATAGAGACAGACGACCCGGAAGACGCTGAGCGACTCATGAACATGGCGGTGGAAAAGCTGAACGAAGCCATCCTGACGCCTATCGTCAATGCGGCGACAGACCAGATCTCTGCCGCCTCCGCCGAAGACATCTACGATCGCGTGAATCATGGCTCGATCAACCCGATAGTTCGCTCGTAGCCTTCGCTGAAGCTTGAAGCGAATGTCAACGCTGCCTCATTCCGAGGCTGCGGGGTTGACGATCACCGTACAGGTAATCCCCGCCGCCAGTACCACGCTGTCCGGTACGTTATCCAGATGGATGCGTACCGGCACGCGCTGGGCCAGGCGCACCCAGTTGAAGGTCGGGTTCACGTCGGCGATCAGCTCGCGGCTTTCCGGGTTGTCGCGGTCGTAGATCGCGCGGGCGATACTTTCGACGTGGCCTTTCATCACTTCGCCGCTCATCAGTTGCATGTCGGCCGGATCACCCACCTTGACGTGGGGCAGCTTGGTTTCTTCGAAGAAGCCGTAAACCCAGAACGAATTCTTGTCGACCACGGCCATCTTCGCTTCGCCGATGCGCGCGTAGTCGCCGCGATGCACATTGAGGTTGGTGACGTAGCCGTCGACCGCAGCCAGCACCTTGGTGCGTTGCAAGTTCAATTGCGCGGCTTCCAGTTGCGCCACGGCCAACTGGTAATCGGCCTGGGCGGAGTTGGCGACGTTGGAGGCGTCCTCGCGGTTTTCGGCGGAGATCACCAGCGCGTCCATGTCCTTGCGCCGTGCCGCGTTGACCTTGCGCATCTCCCAGGTGGCCTTGCGTGAGGCGACCATCGCTTCGGCCTGCTTGACCGCCAGTTGGTAATGCTCGGGGTCGATCTGCATCAGCAAATCGCCCTTCTTCACCGGCTGGTTGTCCTTGACCGGCACGTCGACCACCACGCCGCTGACATCGGCGGCGACGTTGATCACGTCGGCGCGCACCCGGCCGTCGCGGGTCCAGGGCGTGTCCATGTAGTGAATCCACAGCAGCCGGCCGATCCAGATGGCCAGGGCCAGAATCAACAGCGTGGCGATCAGGCTAAAAAGCTTTTTCATCTTTGAACCATGCACCTCAACGGTAAACAGTGAGCGCCATCGCGCCGAAAATGCAGCTGAACAGGCTCAGGCGCAGCAGCGCCGGATGCCAGAAAAAACGGTACAGGTCGAGCCCGGACATGAAGCGGTCCAGGGCCCAGGCGAGCACCATGGCCACCAGAAACATCACGGTGACGGTGGGCATGTAAACGCCGTGGAAGGCGATTTCACGAGGCATGGGAAAGTCCTTGCGGCGCCTGCGCGGCTTGCGCCGGCGCGTGGGCAGCCAGTGGCGATTGCGGGTCCAGCAGGCAGGTGCGGATGAAGTGCAGGTAGCTCTTGACCCGGCGCAAAGCCGAGGTGTCGAAGTGCGGCGCGAAAGGTTCGTCGGTGTTCTGCACGCAGATGATCGCGTGGTCCACGGCGTACAGGCTGCGCGCCAGATTGTGGCGATCAGGTGCGATGAACAGGCGCACCAGCGAGCGGCCCATGGCGCGGATCGCCTGGCGCCAGGGCTGGGATTCGGCGTAGCTCGGGTGAACAGGCAAACCTTCCTGCTCGCGACGCAGCTCGATGATCGCGTGGCCGATTTCCTGCACCACGAACATCCAGCGCAGCAGGTTGCGTTGCACCTCGGGCTTGCCGGCGGCCAGGCCGTAGGCCTGATGCATCAGGTCGCGGGTGCGGCTTTCGAAGTTCGAGCGAATGCCCTTGAGCGGCGCGCTGATGGCAAAACTCACCTGCTGGCGCAGATCGCCTTCGAGCCGTCGCCAGAACCAGCGACTGTTGGGCGGCATGATGATCGCCCCCGCTGCCGCGCACAGCAGCATGCCGATGACCATGGCGATGTAGTCGTTGATGAAGGTGTAGGGGTTGTAGACCGTCAGGTTGTCCGGGGCCGAGCCGATGCTGAAGAAGATCAGCAGCCCGAGCCCCACGCCAACCCACTGCGGGCGCATGGTCAGGAACGCGCCGAAGGCGAACACCGGCGCCAGCACCATGCACAGCAGCGGGAAGCCGTCGATATGCGGGAACACGAAGAAGGTTTCGAAGAAGCCCAGCACCGCGCCCAGCGCCGTGCCGCAGCCCATCTGAAAAGCCATGCGCCGCGGGTTGGGCGTGGTGGCGGACAGGGCGATGGTCGCCGCCGACACCAGCGTCATGGTCGCGCCGCTGGGCCAGGCGGTGGCCACCCAGTACGCCGACATCACCCCCAGAATCACCGTGGCGCGCAGGCCCGAAGCCAGCGACAGCATCCAGTTGGTGGTGTTGACGAACGGCTCGACCCACTTTTCCCGCTCATGCCGGTGATCGGCGAGCGAGGCGTGGGTCTGGGCGTAATCGTGCAGGTCGTCGACGAAGCGATAAAGCAGCTCGAAGGCGGTGTGAAAATCCAGCAATTCGTCGTCCCCGGGCTCGGTCTTGACGAATTCGGCACGCAGGGCGCGAACCTGGCTCGGCAGTTCGGCCTTGTAGACGCTCAAGCGCTCGGCGAGTGAGGCGGCGTCGGCGTTGGTCAGCGCCCGCCCGGCGAAGTGTTCGAGCAACTCGGCAAGCGACGCCAGCCCCGGCTCGATGGCCTGCACGGCGGGCGTCAAACCACGACGACGCAGGCGCTCAAGCAACTGGTGCAGGGCGTTGAAGCGAGTGGTGATGGCCATGAACTCGCTGTTCAGGCGGTTCAGACGGCCATTGCGCCGGCGCATGTGCGGGTCTTCGAAAACGGTGACCGCGCGCAGGCCTTCCAGGCCCACGGCGTCGGCGATGAAACGCACGTTGCTGGCCTCGGCTGCGGCCGGGTCGGTCTCGCCGCGCAGGCCATTGACCACGAAGCGGGCGAACACGCCGAAGCGCTGATACAAAGCATTGCGCATCGCCGCACCCGAGCTCTGCGGCAAGATCGCGGCAGTGACCAGCGTCGAGCAGACAATCCCCAAGGAGATTTCCAACACCCGCCACATGGCCGCCATAAAGGCCGTTTCCGGGTGAGCCAGTGCAGGCAGGCCGGTCATCGCCGCGGTGTAACCGGCGAGCACGAAACCGTAAGCGCGAAAGTTGCGATAACGCGCCGCGCCCGCGCAGCAGAAGCCGACCCAGATCGCCATGCAACCGAGAAACAGCTCGCTGTTCTGGGCGAACAGGGCCATCAGCGTGACCATCACCACGGAACCTGCCAGGGTGCCGAGCAGGCGATAGAAGCTCTTGGCGAATACATGGCCGCTTTGCGGCTGCATGACGATGAACACCGTGATCATCGCCGTGCGCGGCTGCGGCAGTTCCAGGCGCATCGCCACCCAATAGGTCAGGAATGCGGCCATCAGCACCTTGGCGATGTAGACCCAGGTCACCCCGTCGCTGCGCGCCCAGCCGTTGAACTCGCGGCGCCATTCGATGGATTTGAGCCAATGCAGAACGTGGTTCATTTCGATCCAGAACCTACATTGCTCACCCTGCCGTCTTCGTGAGCAAGCTCACTCCCACAAAGGTTCCTCATGGCCCACGGCATCTGCGGCTCTCCACATACTTTGTGGGAGTGAGCTTGCTCACGAAAAGGCTCCGTACGGCAGCACATGTTCATCAGCCTCACCGCCCAAACATGTTCAACGCCGCCGGGGTCTTCGGCGCTGCGGTCTTGTCTGGCGCTGGCGAATCATTGCCCGCCATCAACCCGCCACCCAGCGCCACCACCAGCTCGGCATGCACGGTCAGGCGCGCGGCCTGGACCTGTTGCTGCACCTGTTCCTGATGGAACAGCAGCGTCTGCGCATTCAGCACATTGAGGTAATCGGTCAGGCCGCGCTGATAGGCGACCATGGCGATGTCATAGGTTTTCTGCGCCGCAGCCACCGATTCATCGGCGAACACCTGCTGCTTGTTCATCGACTCGCGACGAATCAGCTGATCGGAAATGCTCTTGAGCGCCGTCACCAGCGTCTCGTTGTACTGGGCCACTGCCGCGTCATAACCCGCCGAGGCCACACCCAGTTCGGAACGCAAACGCCCGCCATCGAAGATCGGCAGGCTGATGGCCGGCCCCACGCTGTAGTTGAATTTCTTGCCGGTCAGAAACTCCAGCATGCCGCCACCGGTGGCCATGTAGCCCAGGCTGCCCATCAGATCGACGTTGGGGTAGAAACCGGCGTGGGCGACATCGATGCCCCGCGCCTGAGCAGCCACGCGCCAACGGCTGGCGACCACGTCAGGACGTTGGCCGAGCAATTGCGCCGGCAGCGCCGAAGGCAGTTTCAGTGCGGTTTTCAGCGACAGGCTCGGACGCTGGATCGACGCGCCCTCGCCCGGCCCCTTGCCCGCCAGCGCGGCGATCTGGTTGCGGCTCAAGGCAATGGCCTCGTCCAGCGCGTCGATCTGGCGATGGGTTTCCGGTAGCGGGGTTTCGGCCTGGCTGACTTCGAAATGGGTGCCGATGCCGCCCTTCAGGCGACGTTGCGCCAACTCCAGAATCTGCTGCTGTTGCGCCAGGGTCGCCTGCACGATGTCTCGCTGGGCATAGTTGAGCGACAGCTGGATGTAGGCGCGGACGATGTTGTCCTGCAATTCCAGCTGCGCCTGACGCTCCTGGGCCGCGCTCATGTGCGCCAGGTCCAGCGCCTGCTCGGTGTTGTTGCTTTCGCGGCCCCACAGGTCCAGCGAGTAGCTCAGGCCAATGGACGCGTTATTGTCCCAGGTGCTGGTGTTGGACAGTTCGCCCGGGCCGTAGAACTGGTCAGTGGGCCAGTTGTGCCGCTTGAGCGTGCTGTCGCCATTGATGTGCAGGGATTCGGCGGACTCGGCAATGCCGGCCATGGCCTTGGCCTGGCGCACGCGAGCGGCGGCCATGGCCAGGCTGGGGCTGCCCAGCGCCGCGAGGTCGATCCAGTGGTTCAGCTGATCGTCGCCATAGGCGCGCCACCATTGGCCATCCGGCCAGTGGGCATCCTTGGCGGCCTCTTTGATCGCGTCGTCGGTGGCCAGTGAGTCTGGCGCCAACGAGCGGTCCTGAGGGGCGATTCCACCTGTTCCAATGCAGCCGCTGATGAGTAACGTTAAAGCCCAGACACTGAGGGGCTTGAGCCCTCTGACGATGCGACGCGGCACTGCTGCAATTACCCGAATGGAAGAGGAAATGGATCGAGCCGCGATTCTAGGATGCGTCTGAATCGGCGATAAGCCGGGACTTCTGTGAATCTTTGTTACCGAACGGAAGATAATCCTTTGGTATGGCTGACATGGATCAGTAACTTCATGTCACAATTTGCTATCTCACCAGAGAACGGCCCATGGACACTCTGCAAAACATGCGCGCTTTCAGTTGCGTGGCACAGGCGGGCAGCTTCACGGCTGCTGCGGCTCAACTGGACACCACCACCGCCAACGTTTCGCGTGCTGTTTCCAATCTCGAAGCGCACCTGCAAACCCGCCTCCTCAACCGTACGACCCGACGCATCGCCCTGACCGAAGCCGGCAAGCGTTATCTGCTGCGCTGCGAGCAGATCCTGGGCTATGTGGAAGAGGCCGAAGCCGAAGCCAGCGACGCCCACGCGCGTCCGGCCGGGCAGTTGAAGGTGCACTCGATGACCGGCGTCGGCCAGCATTACGTGATCGACGCCATCGCCCGCTATCGCCGCAACCACCCGGATGTGTCGTTCGACCTGACCATGACCAACCGCGTGCCGGACCTGCTCGAAGAGGGCTACGACGTGTCCATCGTGCTGGCCAGCGAGTTGCCGGATTCGGGCTTCGTGTCCCAGCGCCTGGGCATCACCTACAGCATCGTTTGCGCGTCGCCCGCCTACATCAAGGCGTTCGGCATGGCGCACAAACCGGCGGATCTGCTCAACCACGCTTGCCTGCGCCTGGTGAGCCCGGTGTTCCCGCTGGAAAAATGGGCGTTCGACGGCCCCGAAGGCCAGGAAACCGTGACCATCGCCAGCTCGCCGTTTCTGGTGAACTCGGCCGACGCCATGAAGGCCGCGATCAGCAGCGGCATGGGCATCGGCATTCTGCCGATCTACTCGGCCATCGAAGGCCTGCGCAACGGCTCGCTGGTGCGCGTCCTGCCGCACTACCGCTCACATGAGCTGAACCTGTACGCCATCTACCCCTCGCGCCAGTACCTGGATGCGAAGATCAAGACCTGGGTCGAATACCTGCGCGGCTCGCTGCCGGAGATCATGGCGGCCCACGAGGCGGATCTGCAGACGCACGTGTTGCCGGAGATGGTTTAATCCATTGCCATTGCAAACGCACACCCTGTAGGAGCGAATTCATTCGCGAAACGATTTTTCAGATAACGATGATGTTGTGTGTGCCGACGTCATCGCGAATGAATTCGCTCCTACAGGCTCTATCAAGCCGCCCGAGAGAAGCTATCCGATGAAAAAGACCGTCCTTGCCTTCAGCCGCGTGTCCCCGGAAATGGCCGAGCGCCTGCAGCAAGACTTCAACGTGATCATCCCCGACCCGAAAAAGGGTGATCTGAACGAGCAGTTCAACGAAGCCCTGCCGCACAGCCACGGCATGATTGGCGCGGGCCGTAAACTGGGTCGCGAGCAGCTGGAAAGCGCAAAACAACTGGAAGTGGTCTCCAGCATCTCGGTCGGCTACGACAACTACGACGTCAGCTACCTCACCGAACGCGGCGTCATGCTCACCAACACCCCGGACGTGCTCACCGAAAGCACCGCCGACCTGGGCTTTTCCCTGATCATGAGCAGCGCCCGCCGGGTCGCCGAGCTGGATGCCTACACCAAGGCCGGCAACTGGAAGCGCAGCATCGAAGCGCCGCAGTTCGGCACCGATGTCTACGGCAAGACGCTGGGTATCGTCGGCATGGGCAACATCGGCGCGGCCGTGGCCCGGCGCGGGCGGCTGGGCTTCAACATGCCGATCATCTACAGCGGCAACAGCCGCAAGACCGCGGTCGAGCAGGAACTGGGCGCGCAATTCCGCACCCTGGATGAACTGCTGGCCGAAGCGGATTTCGTCTGCCTGGTAGTGCCGCTGAGCGAAAAGACCAAACACCTGATCAGCACCCGTGAACTGGCGCTGATGAAGAAGAGCGCGATCCTGGTGAACATTGCGCGTGGTCCGATCGTCGACGAAGCGGCGCTGATCGAGGCCCTGCAGAACGGCACCATTCGCGGCGCCGGCCTGGACGTGTACGAGAAAGAGCCGCTGGCCGAATCGCCGCTGTTCCAGCTCAACAACGCCGTGACCCTGCCGCACATCGGCTCGGCCACCCATGAAACCCGCCAGGCCATGGCCGACCGCGCTTACACCAACCTGCGCGCTGCGCTGCTGGGTGAGAAGCCGCAGGACCTGGTGAATCAGCAAGTGTGGAAGGGTTAAGGCACCGAGCCTGAACCTGTGGGAGCCGGCTTGCTGGCGATTGCGGTCGGTCATTCAATGATGCAGTGTCTGATCTAACGCATTCGCCAGCAAGCCGGCTCCCACATGGCCCTCATTTCACTTCTCAGGCCAGCTTCCCACCCACCGGCACCACCGCCTTGGGCTTTCTGAACACCAACACGTTGCCCACCATCACCAACACCAGCCCCACCAACGCCGGGCCGGTCCACTGGTAGCCTTCGGCGTAGGCCGAGACGTTCAGCGCCACCACCGGGAACAGCACCGTGCAATACGCCGCGCGCTCCGGGCCCATGCGGCCGACCAGGGTCAGGTAGGCAGTGAAGCCGATCACCGATCCCGGAATCACCAGATACAACAACGAACCGATGTAGCGCGCATTCCACTCGAAGGCGAACGGCGTGCCGCTGATCAGGCAATACGCGCAGAGCATCGCCGCACCGTAGAGCATGCCGTAGGCGTTGGTGGTCAGCGGGCGCAGGCCGGCTTTCTGCTGCAGGCTGGAAAGCATGTTGCCCGCCGAGAAACACAGAGTGCCGAGCAAGGCCAGGCCCAGGCCGATGAAGGTTTCCTGGCTGGCGCTGTGGCCGGACAACTCGGGCCAGAACAGGCAACCCAGCCCCAGCAGCCCCAAAGCGCCACCAGTCAGCACATTGCGCGCGACCTTCTGCTTGAAGAAGATCCGCGCATTGAGCGCGTTCCACAGCGTAGCCGTGGAAAACACCACCGCCACCAGCCCGCTCGGAATCCAGCGGCTGGCGGTGTAGAAGCACATGAAGTTGACGCAGAACAGGCACAATCCCTGGGCCAGGCAGATGAACTGGCCGCGCCGGTTGACCTTCTGCAGCTTGCCGCCGATCAGCAGCATGGCGAACAGGATCAGGGCCGCCAGGCCGAAGCGATAGACGATCGACACCGGGATCGCCACTTCGCCCAGTTGCAGTTTCAGGGCGATCCAGGTCGTGCCCCAGATCAGGACGGTCAGCAGATACAACGAGATGTTCATGGCGCAGCTCCTCAGTGAGGCTTCAGTCTGAGGGTCGCCCTGCATGCAGATTTGCAAAATCTTGCGCATTTGATCGCGGCCAGGCTGGCAGCGGGGGCGCTACGGAGTAGGATGCGAGGCACGACTCTTTCGTAGCAGCACGGCTTGCCGGCGGGAGCGGTGTGTCAGGCAATACATTCGTCACAGACACACCGCCCCGCCGGCAAGCCGTGCTGCTACGTGAAGCGCAAACAGCGAGATCTTGAGAGCGTTCCATGCCATCACTGGACCACATCCAGGTTTTCCAATCCCTGAACAGCTCGCCCCACGCGCAGCTGGAGCAGAGTGCCGCGCTGGGCGATGGTGTGGTCGCGGCGCTGTGGAACAACCGGCATGACGCCCAGGACTACCACGCGCCCAGCCATCACACGCTGTCCTGCTACATCGCCGGCGGCACCGGCACTTATCGGCGCGACCAGCCGCACATGAAAGGCGCGCCGGACAAACTCTGCGTGCTGCCCGCCGGCCACCAGTCGTCCTGGGTGGTCAACGGCGACATCCGCCTGGCCCACCTGTACATCAGCCCCGAACAGTTCGCCCTGAACTGCGTCACCCTGCTCGACCGCGAACCGCGGGAAATGATGCTGCGGGAAAACACCTTCATTGAAGATCCGCTGCAGGCCGAGCGTTTTCACCGGCTGATCCGCATGAACTGGAGCGAACCGGGCGAGCGCTTGCAGACCAGCAGCCTGGCCCACGAACTGCTCGATCACATGATCCTCAGCCAGGTCGGGCTGCGCGAGGGCCTGCGTCTGAAGGGCGGCCTGGCGCCGCACTTGCGCAGGCAACTGGTGGAGTTCATCGAGCTGAACCTGGCCGAGGCCTTGAGCCTGGGGCAACTGGCCGGGCTGTGCGCGCTGTCCGAGTACCACTTCGCGCGCATGTTCCGCGAAAGCTTCGGCCTGCCGCCGCACCAGTACCTGCTGGCCCGACGCATGAACCGCGCCCGGGATCTCTTGCGCTCGACGCGGATGCCCTTCGGCGAAGTCGCGCTGGAATGCGGTTTCGCCAGCGCCAGCCATTTCAGCAACACCTTCAAAACCGCCACAGGCGCAACGCCCAAGGCGTATCGGGCGGCGTTTCAGGCCTGACTCAGAACTCCAGCGTCGTCGCCAGGATGACCTGCCGCGAATCGCCCATCGACACGAAATACCGGCTCACCGCCGAGCTGTAATAGGTGCGGTCGAACAGGTTCTTGACGTTGAGCTGAAACTTGACCTTTTGCCCGTCGAGCTTCGTTTCATATGTCGCAAAAGCATCGAACACGGTGTAACCGGGCAGATCAAAATCGTTGTCCGGGTTGCCTGCGCGCTCGCCGACAAAGTGCGCGCCAGTGCCGGTCCTCAGCCGATCTGCGCCCAGCGCCGGGCCAAAATCGTACACCGCCGACAACGAGCCGCTATGGCGTGGCACGTTCTGCAGGCGATTGCCTTTGAGTGTCGGATCTTCCACCACCCAGGCATCGGTGAAGGCATAGCCGCCGATCAGGCTCCAGCGCTCCGAGAGCTGACCGCTCAGGTCCAGCTCGACGCCCCGCGAACGCACCTGGCCAGCGGTGCTGTAGACGGTATTGGTCGTCAGTGAGTCGAAGTTGGCCACCAGCACGTTGCGTTTGCGGATGTCGAACAGCGCCAGGGTGCCGCTGATACCATCGTCCGCATCCCACTTGGCGCCCAGCTCCCAGGCTTTCGACTCTTCGGGCGCCGTCGCCGAATCCAGCACCGTGCCGCCCGCCAGCGCGGCGATGCTGGAGTTGGGTTTGAAGGACTCGGTGTAGCTGCCGTAGAACGACAACTCATCGGTGTAGCGATAGACCAGCCCGGCCCGGGGAATCCACTTCTGGCCGTTCAGGTCCGTATTGCGGGTGAACGGAATGCCCTTGCCCGCCTGCTGATCGAACACCTGATAACGCGCGCCCGCCAGCACAATCCACTGGTCGGTCAGGTGGATCGAATCCTGGAAGAACAGCGAATCGGTGCGCAGCTCGTCGATCTGGTGGCTGTCCGGCAGGCTGACCTGGGTGCCCTCCACTTCCCGGCCATAGACCGGGTTCAGGTAGTTGAAGGTGGTCACACTCTTCTGCCGGATCAGTTCGCCTCGATAGATCTTGCGGTACTCGTCGTCGAAACCGAACAGCAGGTCGTGTTGCAGGCCGGCCAGCGCGACGTTGCCGCTCAGGGTCAAGGTGGTGAAACGGTCAGTGCTCAAGGCGTCGCCGGTGCCATCCATCGAGCGGGTCAGGGTGCCGTTGACCGGGTTCACTGCCGTGATGCGCACCTGGCTCGCGTCGTAGGTTTCGCGGTTGTAGCTGTAGCCCAGATGGCCCTGCCAGGTATCGTTAAATTGATGATCGACTTCGAAGTGATACAGGTCCGAGCGCCCCTCCATGTTGTTGAACGGCTCGTCCAGCCGGCGCGTGGCCGGGATGTTCAGCGGGCGGTTGGTGCGCGGGTCGATGGCGGTGCCGCGATCAAACGGCGAGAGAAATTCGCGATGCTCGAAGGCCGCCAGCAGTTGGGTGTTTTCGCCGTACCAGGCCAGCGAAGGCGCCACCAGCGATTCGCGGTGCACGCCGTAGTTGCGCCAGTAATCTTCGTCTTCATGATCGACGATCATGCGATACGCCAGCCCGCTCTGCCCCAAGGCCCCGGTGCTGTCGAGGGTGCCGCCGCTGCCGTTCTTGCCGGAGCCGAAGGTTGAACCGCGCGCGATCAGCTCGGTGTGGCTCAGCAACTGCGGGCGCTTGCTGACCACGTTGATCATCCCGCCCGGGTCCTGAATGCCGTACAGCAACGACGCCGGACCCTTGAGCACTTCGACCCGTTCGGCGGTGGCGTTGAGGCTGCGGCCCTGCACCACCGGCATGCCATCTCGGATGATCGCGCCGTCGCGGTTGTCGCCGAAGCCGCGCTTCATCAGGGTGTCCTGAGTGCTGCCCAGGGTGTTGCCCTGAGTCACGCCGCTGACGTTGCTCAAGGCGTCATCGAGGTTGCGCGGCGCCTGATCGCGCAGCACCTGCGCGGGCACCACGCCGATGCTCTGCGGAGTTTCCAGCTGCGTGGCGGGTGAACGCAGCACTGAAGTGCTGGCGGGACGCTGATAACTGTCAGCTGCGTTGCGCCGCGAATCGATTCGGGTCAAGCCCAGGGTCAAGGTGCCGTCACCGGCAATCGGCTCGAGGGTGAAGGTGTCCTGTGTCACCCGGCGAAAGGTCAGGCCGGACCCGTCGAGCAAGCGTGCCAGCGCCTGCTCGGCGGTCATCGAGCCACGCAATGCCGGGGCGTCGAGGGTATACGGCGCGTCCTGGGTGTAGATCACGCCCTGTCCGGTGACGCGGCTGAACTCGCTGAGCGCCTGGGGCAAGGGCCGCGGCGCAATCGAAAAGTCCCAGACAGGCTCTGCCGCATGGATGCAGGTGCTCCATGCGGTTAGCAGAGAAATGCCGAGCCAGGTTTTCAATCAGGTCAGTCCTCGAAATCGCAGACACTGTGGGAGCCGGCTTGCTGGCGAATACGGTATGTCATGCACCAATGATGCAAATTGACACGCCTCATTCGCCAGCAAGCCGGCTCCCACAAAAGCAACATCCAAAACACCGTCAGCGAATCACGATCACCCGCCCCAACGCCTCGTACTGCTCGAAGCCGACGACCGATTTCAGCGCCGCCAACACCGCCCGAGGATCGTCGCTGGGGAAACTGCCGCTGACCTTTTTCTCGGCCAGCCGATCGTTGAGCACCACAATGCGCCCCGGGTAGTAACGGCTCAGGTCGCTGATCACATCGGCAAGTGGCGTGCGGTAGTAATTCAGCCAGCCCTCGCGCCAGGCCAGTTGGCTGGCGCTGTCCACCGATTGAGGGTCAGTGGTGTGGGTCTGGTCGTAGGTCACGCGCTGGCCGGCAATGAGAATCTGCTGCGGCAGGTCGCTGGCGGCCTTCACCCCCACTCGCCCGGAAAGAACGGTGACTTGCGCGCCCACCGGTTGCAGGCGCACTTCGAACTGCGTGCCCAGCACCCGGGTTTCGCCCTGCCCGCCGTCGACCACAAACGGCTCACCGGTGTGGGTCACCTGAAAGAACGCCGCGCCGCGCCGCAACTGCACATGGCGCTCGCCACCGGCGAAATGCACGGCGATGGCGCTGTCGGCATCGAGGGTGACCTGGGATTGATCGGCCAGCGTGACGGTACGCACCTGCCCCGGCGCCGACACATAGTCAGCCCCCAGATCGTCGGCCCAGCGCGCCGGCTGCCAGCCCAGCCCCATGCTCACCATCAGCAACAGGCAGGCGGCCATCGCCAGCGAAGCGCCCCAGGCAGCCCGGGAGCGGCGCGGCGGTGCGTCCATGGCCGCGAGCAGCGCCTGCAATGCGGCGTCGTCTTCCCGGGCCAGTTTCGCGGCCGGTTCTTCGCTCATTTCCCAGATCACCTGGGCCTGCGCGTAGGCCTCGGCATGGGCGGGGTCGGCCTGCAGCCAGCGGCTGAAACGCGCCTGATCGGCGGCGCTGGGCTGGTCGTGCAAGAGGCTCAACCAGGTCAGCGCGGCGTCGTGTTGTTCGGGGGAAATCATGGGACTGGCATCCAGAGGCGCTTTCATCGGCGAGCGTCCTGATCCAGGCTCGCCTTGCAGGCTTGCAAGGCGCGCATCATATGTTTTTCCACGGCGCTTTGCGAAAGGCCCATGGCCTTGGCGATCTCGCCGTATTTGCGCCCGTGAATGCGGTTAAGCAGGAAGATCTGCCGGGTCTTGTCCGGCAGCCCGCGCAACGCCGCCTCGATGTGGCGCAGATCGTTGCTGGCTTCCAGTGCAGCCTGGGGTTCGTCGTTGCGCAGTTCCTGCTCGTCGGGGATCAGCCCTTCGTTGATGCGTGCCCGCGTGCCTTCATTGCGCAGGTGGTCGATGGCGATGTTGCCCGCGCAGCGCAGCAGATAAGTGTTGAGTTCCTCGACCTGCACCAGCGGCCTGCGCCAGAAACGCACGAACAGGTCCTGCACCAGATCCGCCGCCGTCGCCCGGCAGCCGACACGCCGGTTCACCAGCGCTTCCATTTGCGGACGCTGGGACAGGAAGACCTTGAGAAAATGCGCGCGGGCCGCCTTGGGTGAGTCCTGATCGGCATCGCAGGGCCCGGTGCCGGGCGGCGGGGTGAGGTCGAGCATCTGGATGACTCAGGCCAGAAGTTGAAGGCAGGCGGCAACCGGGCACAGCACTGCGCCGATTGCCGCCAACGACAAGGCCAGCCTTGGCCGATAACTCATCATGAACACCCACAGCACCGCGCTGCCCATCAGCGCGGCGGACCACTGCACCAAGGCCAGCCCCACGCTCAGCGAAGCCAGCGCGACCCACAGCGAAAGCCCCAGGGCGATCCAGCCCGACAGCCTGAACGCCCTGCCCCGAGTGACCGACAGACCGGCGCCGAGCAGGTCTTCGTGGTGGCGGTTCATGGACAGGCACAGCACAGTGAAACCGACGTAGCAGAGCAAGGTGGCCAGCAGCATCAGCGGGCCTCCGGAGCAGCGGCATCGGCATTGACGCCTTCGTGAGCAAGCTCACTCCCACCTTTCTGCGCTCGACTCGAACCTGTAGGAGTGAGCTTGCTCGCGATCACGGCCTGGCCGTCACCACGAAACCTGAACGCACCCCAGGCCAGGAATACACCAGTGGCCAGGGCAGTAAGGTCCAGCGCCGCCAGCGTCCAGTAACCCTGCTCCAGCGAGGCCCACAGATAGCGCCCCGCAGTTGCCATATCCAGCACCGGCAACAGGCAGTACAGCGCTGCGGCCAGAGTCAGTTGCTCACGCCAGGCGCTGCGCCCATCGCGGAAAAAAACCCGCACGAAAGCATGCAGCAAGGCCAGTCCCCAGACGCAGAAAAAAGCGTTCACCTCCCAGCCGCTGCGCCCGGCCAGGCTTACCGGCAACAGGCGGTTGGCCCAGAAGAAGCTCACCACCGCCAGCATTAGGCCGGACATGCTCGCCACATTGAGCATCTCCACCAGCTTCAGCTCGAACGGCAGTACGCCGGACTTGGCATGTTTGAGCCGACGCTTGCCCAGCCAGATCACCAGCCCCGTGGCGATCATCGCCGTGCCGCCGATCCCGGCGAGGAAATACAGCCAGCGCAGCAAGGGCCCGGCGAAGTGGCCCATGTGCAGACCGTACATGCCGCCGGCCAGCAGCAGCGACGCGGAACTCGTGCCGCTCTCCTTGCTCAACTCACCGGTCACACCGTCGAAGGTCAACGCGGTACCCGCCTCGCGGGCAATGGTGTCGGCATCGTTACGCCCCAGAGAAACCGTGGCGTTGGCCTTGCCGGGATTGTTCACGGTAATCAGCCCGGCGCGGCCACCGTCCCACTTGTCCGCCGCCACCTCGAGCATCGGCGCGATGGGCTTCAATGGCGCTGTTTCAGCAACGGGCGGCGCGCTCTTGAAGGCCGGAAAAAGATCGTCGAAGAACGCGCCGGTATTGCCGCCATAGGTGGTCAGGATGCTCGCCGGCATCACCATCGTCATGAAGATGACCAGGCTGCTGTAGGTGATCATCAGGTGGAACGGCAGAATCAGCACCGCCACCGCGTTATGCCCGTCCAGCCAGGTGCGCTGGCCCTTGCGCGGGCGGAAGGTGAAGAACTCCTTGAAAATCTTCTTGTGGGTGATGATGCCGCTGATCAGCGCGACGAACATCACCATCGCCGCCAGAGTGGCCAGCCAGCGGCCCCATGGGTGCGGCATCTGCAGCTGGAAATGGAAGCGATAGAAAAATTCACCGCCCATGCTTTCCCGGGCCTGCACCGGCTCACCACTCTGGGCGTCCAGCGATTTACGCTGGAACCGGCCATCCGCCCCACTCCAGGACAAACCGATGTCCGGGTTGCGCTCATCGGGCAGGCTGATGAACCAGCGCTTGGCGTCTGCAGCGTTGGTCTGCAGCCATTGCTGGCCACGTTCGGCAGCCACAGCGGCCGTCACTTCATGGGGAATGATTTCCGGCTGCGCCCAGGCGCTGATCTCTTCCTTGAAATAAGAAAGCGTGCCGGTCAGGAAAATCGCGAACAGCAGCCAACCAAACACCAGCCCGGCCCAGGTGTGCAACCAGGCCATCGCCTGACGGAAACCCTCTTTCACGATAGCCACCGTATGCAGCCGTACACCGCCCCCAGAATCGCGCAGGGCACCAGCAGCCCCAGCCAGGCGCGCAAGGCGCTGCGGCAGGCGAAACACCAGAGCACGGCGGGCAGATAGACCAGGAAGGAAAGAGTCATGGACAGCACCGCCGCCTCGGCGCGGGATGCGTTGAACGCCAGCAGCAAAAGCTGCCCCAGGCAGACGCTGCACAGCGCCGCCAGCAGATAGCCGCCCAGCAAGGCGGCCAGCACCCGCGAGGCCACCGCCAGACGCCAGCGCAGCGGAACAGCCTCGCCTTTTTTTGGCGCCTTCTGGCGTTTCTCGGGCATGGCGGCGCTCACCGTCGCGGCGTCCATCAGCGATGGACTCCGAAAAAGGCGCAGGCGCGGGGACCGCGTGGGGCGTGAATCAACATCGACATGATCGTCCTGAAATCGAAGGCACAAAAATACACCGCGCGAAAGCGGCGTACAAAAGAGCGCAATATTAATGATAAATATTCTCATATGCAAAAGAGTCTGACAGAATCGCCGCCTTTACTGGCCCATCCCGGATAGCCATCCTCCATGTCCAGCGCCTCTTCCGCCCTGAATCACACCGTTGAAGGCCTCTACAACGCCCACCACAACTGGCTCACCGGCTGGTTGCGGCGCCGGCTGGGCTGCCCTCACAACGCGGCGGACCTGGCCCAGGACACCTTCGTCAAAGTATTGCTGGCCCGGGAAACGCCGCAACTGGTTGAGCCGCGCGCATTCCTGACCACCATCGCCAAGCGGGTGCTGTGCAACCATTACCGCCGCCAGGAACTGGAGCGCGCCTACTATCAGGCGCTCAGCGAGTTACCCGAGGCACTGGCGCCGTCCGAAGAAGAACGGGCGATCATTCTGGAAACCCTGGTGGAACTGGACCAGTTGCTCGACGGCCTGCCGCTGCTGGTCAAGCGCGCCTTTCTATTGGCGCAGATCGACGGCCTGACCCACAGCGAAATCGCCGCGCGGCTGAACATCTCCGTGGCCACGGTCAAACGTCACCTGACCAAGGCAGCCATGCGCTGCTACTTCGCCCTGTGAACGCCCGTGCCCAGGGCCTTGGCGCCGACTCGATGAACCGCCCGGAAATCTCCGCGCAAGTCGCCGAGCAGGCAGTCAACTGGCTGATCGAGATGCAGAGTGGGCAGCTGGATTCGGCCCGCCAGCAGGCCTGGCAATCCTGGCTCAACAGCCACAGCGACCATCAGCGAGCGTGGGCGCATATCCAGCGGATCAACCAGCGCCTGCACGGCCTCTCATCGCCGCTGGCCCACGCCGCGATCAACGCACCGACGTCCAGCAGCCGGCGCCAGGCCCTCAAGTTGCTGCTGTTGCTCGGCGCAGGTTCGCTGGCCGCCTGGAGCGCGCGCGACCGGCTCGACCTGCCGCCGCTGCTGGCCGACTACCGCAGCAGCGTCGGCGAGCGTCGCAAGGTCGCGCTGGCCGATGGCAGCCAGCTGCAACTGAACACTGACACCGCGCTGGATGTGCGCTTCGATCAGGGCCAGCGCCTGATCAAGCTGCTGGAAGGCGAAATCATGCTGACCGTCGCCAACGACGTCCGCCCGCTGCATCTGCTGACCGCCGAGGGCAGCCTGAGGGCGATTGGCAGCGGAGCGCGGCTCAATCTGCGGCAGCTTTCCGGGCGCACGCAGTTGGCGGTGTTTTCCGGCAGCGTGGAGCTGAGCCCGTTCGAGAAATCCGACTCGACGCTGCTGGTCAAGGCCGCGCAGCAGGTGACGTTCGACCGCAATCACTGGGAGCCCGTGCGCCCGGTGGACAGCAGCAGCGGCGCCTGGGCCGACGGCATGCTGGTGGCCGCACACATGCGCCTGGCGGACTTTCTCGGCGAACTCTCGCGCTACCGTCGCGGCCGCCTGAATTGCGATGCGAAAGTGGCCGACCTGCTGATTTCCGGCAGCTACCCGCTGAACGACAGCGAACGGATCCTGGACATGCTCGAAGTGGCGCTGCCGGTGAAAGTGCAGCGCTTTACGCGGTACTGGGTGAATGTCGAACGGCGCGCGTGACCACTGCATGCCCCAACAAATTGGCGGCACCTACGGACTTTGTGACCGACGCGTTTTTTCTGTAGGAGCGAATTTATTCGCGAAACGGTGGTACATCCGACGCATATGTAGCGCCTGAATGATCATTCGCGAATGAATTCGCTCCTACAGGGCTGCCCAACGACCCAAAATTTTTCAAAACGAGTGAGCTGTTTTTCCACCCTCGCGTGACAGACAGGAAAAGCCCCCTTGATCCGTCTTTCCAAAGGACTCCTGCATGTCATCCCGACCGACCCGTTTGTCTCCCCTGACGCGCACCCTGCGCCATGTTCTGTTCGGCGCCAGCCTGTCGATCACCGCGGGCTCCATGGCCTTCGCCGACGAGGCTCCGGCACGGGCGTATCACATTGCGCCGAGCGAGCTTGAAACCGCGCTGAACCAGTTCGGCCGCGAAGCCGGGGTGCTGATTTCCTATGGATCGAGCGTCACCAGCGGCCTAAAAACCCGTGGCCTGCAAGGCAGCTACACCACCGAACAGGCGCTGGCGGCGTTGCTCGAAGGTACCGGCCTCAAGGCCCAGGGCGATGGCCAGGGCGGCTTTACCCTGCAACCTGCCGATACCACTCAGGCCAGCGGCCCGCTGGAGCTGGGCGCCTCGACCGTGGTCGGCGACTGGCTGGGCGAGGCGCAACAGGCCAACGTGTTCGAACACCCGGGCGCGCGGGATGTGATTCGTCGCGAGGAGTTCGAGCGCGCCGGCGCCACATCGGCGCGGGAAGTGCTCAACCGCATTCCCGGCGTCAATGCACCGGAAAACAACGGCACCGGCAGCCACGACATGGCGCTCAACTTCGGCATTCGCGGCCTCAACCCGCGCCTGGCGGCCCGCTCGACGGTGCTGATGGACGGCATCCCGGTGCCCTTCGCGCCCTACGGCCAGCCGCAGCTGTCGTTCGCGCCGGTGAGCATGGGCAACATGGATGCCGTGGACGTGGTGCGCGGTGGCGGTGCCGTGCGCTACGGCCCGCAGAACGTGGGCGGCATCGTCAACTTCGTGACCCGGGCGATCCCCGATGCGCCGACGCTCAAGGGCGGCATCCAGACCGAAACCAGCCCATCGTCCAGCCACGACGGCTTCAAGACCACCGGCAACCTGCTGGCCGGCGGCACCGCCGACAACGGCCTGGGCGGGGCGATCCTGTATTCCGGCGTGCGTGGCGGCGACTGGCGCGAGCACAGCGACACGCAGATCGACGACCTGATTCTCAAGGGCAAATACCAGATCGACGAGGCCAACAGCCTCAACGCCGAAGCCCAGTATTACGAAGGCGAAGCCGACATGCCCGGCGGCCTTTCGGTGGCCGACTACGATGCCGACCCGTATCAGTCCACGCGCCTCAAGGACAAATTCTGGGGCCGCCGCACCATGTTCAACGTCGGCTATCGCTATCAGGAAGATGCGCGGGAATTCACGGTCAATAGCTTCTTTACCAAGACCCTGCGCAGCGGTTATCTGGATCAGGGCTCGTTCGTTTCGCTGTCGCCGCGCGAATACTGGGTGCGCGGCCTGGAAACCCGCTTCGCCCAAGGCTTCGCGCTGGGCGCGACGCAACATGAAGTCGGCGTCGGTTATCGCTACATCAACGAAGCCGGTCACGAACTACGTTTCCGGGAAAACACCGCGCTGAACCTGCTGCCGACCACCGACAGCCGCAACGATCGCGATACCCGCGGTTCCACCGAAGCTCATGCGTTTTTCGTCGACGATCGCATCGATATCGGCAAGTGGACCTTCACCCCCGGCATTCGCTACGAGATGATCGATTCGGCGCAAACCAACAACCTGACCCACGTCAAATACCAGGGCGATTACAACACCGCCCTGCCCGCGCTGAACGTGCTGTACCACATGACCGAAAGCTGGAACCTGTACGCCAACACCGAAGGCTCGTTCGGTTCGGTGCAGTACAGCCAGATGCCCAACCGCGTGGCCGGTGGCGAGGTCAAACCGGAGAAAGCGCGCACCTGGGAGCTGGGCACCCGTTACGACAATGGCAACCTGCGGGCGGAAATCGGCGCATTTCTGATCAACTTCGATAACCAGTACGAGAGCAATCAGACCAACGACACCGTCATCGCCCGCGGCCAGACGCGCCACCAGGGCATCGAGACCAGCGTCAACTACGCGCTCGATGGTTTGAGCCCGATCTTGTCCGGGTTCGACGTCTACGCCACTTACGCTTATGTTGACGCGACTATCCGCGAAGATGGGCCGAACAAGGGCAATCGTGTGCCGTTCTCGTCAAAACACAAGGGCACGTTGGGCGTCGCCTACACCGACGGCCCGTGGAAGCTGAACCTGGACAGTTCGTACCAGAGCAGCCAGTTCGCCGACAATGCCAACACCTCGACTGAAAGCGCCGACGGCAGCACCGGGCGCATCCCGGGCTACATGCTGTTCAGCAGCCGCGCGGCCTATGACTTCGGCCCGCAGATGTCGGACCTGAACGTCGCCGTCGGGGTGAAAAACCTGCTCAACCACGAGTACTTCACCCGCTCCTACGACGATAACAACAAGGGCAAATACGTCGGCGAGCCGCGTACGCTCTACGTGCAGACCTCAGTGTCGTTCTGACACCTGAATCCTCGTAGCAGCACGGCTTGCCGGCGGGGCAGTGTGTCAGACGATACTTTCGTCACAGACACACCGCTCCCGCCGGCAAGCCGTGCTGCTACGAGGGAATCGGCGCATATACGCCTTGGTTGTCTCTTTGCAAAATGATTTCTGCAATGAAATATTTCTTTCGTTTTGGGGGTTGAATTGTTCTGCGTTCGGCGCCAACACTGTGAGTGAGGGCAGGCGAAAATCCACCTTCGCCGGACCTCAAGCAACTGCTAGCAAGCGAAACCCGAGCAAGCCAAAGTAAGGGAAGAACTATGCACATCCAGGTCAATAGCGATAACCACATCGAAAGCAGCATCCGACTGGAGGAGTGGGTAAAAACCACCGTTGAAAACGCCCTCGACCGCTTCGAGGAAGACCTCACCCGCGTCGAAGTCCACATCCAGGACGAGAACGGCGACAAACCTGGCCCGCATGACATCCGCTGCCAAATGGAAGCCCGGCCAAAAGGCCACCAACCCGTATCCGTGACCCACAAGGCCGATTCCCTGGATCAGGCCGTGGACGGCGCCGCCGTCAAACTCGAACACGCACTGGAGCACCTGTTCGGCAAACTGCGCAGCAAACGGGGCAATGTATCGCCCATCGGCAGCGCCCGCAGCAAAGGCGCCGAACACCCGGACGCGCTGCTGCAGGAAGAATTCCTGGAAAAGGACGAAGCCCGGCACGGTTAAGCTGGCCGCTTTGACAATCTGATCATCGAAAAAGGGCGGGCCTGTGGAGACAGGCCCGCCCTTTTTATATACGCACAGAAACAAGGCAAGGCGCGCAGTAGTGGTGCTGCCCCTCAACTAAAGAGGCATTTGGCCAGTACTTAAGCATTAATGAATTACGGTGAAACAGTTCACAGCCTTATCGCTGAAAGGATTATTCGGCCATTTAAACGCGCCGTTCGTCTTGAATGGCCCGAACCCTGCAAGTTACCGATCATCGAGCCTCCACCCGCGCAAGGCCCCATATTCTCTGGCTCGACGGGCCGTTGACCGGCTTTGGCGACAGGCGCGTTGATCAAACCGCTGATCCTGCGTCGCGAACTAAAACGCCCAAGCTCAAGTCAACTTACGCAGATCGATAATCAGGTAACCGCTCATGGATAACCCTTTTCAACAGATCACCGATGCATTTCACCCAGACTACCGGGTCAACCTGAGCATCCAGGATTTGGACGGCACCATCATGCTGACGCTGTCCAACGAATCGGGCGTGGTCGCCAAGCGCCTGATCAGCACCGAACAACGCAATTCCCCCAAGCGCCTGGCCCGGCTGATCGAGAGCGTGCAATTCGGCATCGCCATCGAACAGGGCCACAGCGCAGTGAAGATCCTTACCGCGATGACCGATGGCGACGTCAAGCAGCTGAGTTCACGCAACCACTTCGCCGACCGTCCACAGCTGAACGTGGGTATCTGAACACAACATCACTCCCGTAGCAGCACGGCTTGCCGGCGGGGCGGTATGTCTGAGACGAATGTTTCGCCTGACACACCGCTCCCGCCGGCAAGCCGTGCTGCTACGTCGCAAACCCCTTAAATCTCGCCCTTCTCCTCGATCAACGCGCCCTTCTTGCTGCTGTGCGGATCCGGCACCTTCACCGAAGGAAACTTCGACGACGCATAGCGCACCACCAGAATCGCGAACGCCAACAGCAGAATCGCACCACTGAGGTACACCACACTTGAGTTTGATAGTGCATGCGAGTCTTCCGCCTTTAAACACAAGAGCAAACCCCGGCCTCACCGATGCCAATTTGACATCGCTCAGTAGTCACGCGAAAATCCCTCCAAACTATTACTATCAAGCGACAAAGGAAGCGCTATGATCGCAGGACTGTTCATAAGAAACTACAAGACATATCAACAATTAACCTTTCTGCCCTTCATTAAGCAAAACAACCACAAACTGAGTATATTCATAGGACAAAACGGGGCAGGAAAATCATCGATACTAGAGTCACTGGACACGCTTTTCAACAATAAAGACTGGAATTCAAACATAACCTCGCGCAAGTCCGACGGCTTTATCTGCCCTATATTTCTAATTCCCAAACGCTCCATACGCCCTAACAAGTCACTAGAAACAATAAGTGAATACTTTTGGAAGTATTCATTATCAGAAAATACGGGCGCCATAAAAAACAGCGCGCAAAAAGAATTCATTTCCTTCAGAGACCAGACACTTTCGAAGTTCAATTCACAAGACTACTACTTAATCGTGATAGGGCGCAGTGAGCAGGGCCACACTAGCTTCACCTCGACCCATAGGGCATTAGAAAAAAAGCTAAGCATCCCTGAAAGAATTAAAGTCCTCAACACTGTGCTAGATCGCTACGCCTATACATATCTTCCCATCCACAGCTCGCCAACTGAACTGCTTAATTTAAAAGCTAGAGAAGTACAAGCATTACTTGACAAAAACTTCATAAAAGAAATTGAGGAAATATTAAACAAGGATGAATCTGGAGACAGCCCAGTCAAAAGCATAAATCAAAAGCTAGACAAGTTTCTTACAGAGATCAATGAAAAACTTCAAACCTTGGACGGGAACTATCAATATAAAAACACTGTACATAACAAAGTTTCTGCTAGCGACCTCACAGAGACTATATTAAACAAATATATTTCAAAGCGCTCACTCCAGCGTGACAACAAGCCTATCCAAAACTTGAGCTCTGGGGAACAGCGGTTAGCTATAATAGATGTTGCCTATGCTTTCTTAAGCAAAGGCGGAGATACCACTAAAGAATTGATTCTCGCGATAGATGAGCCTGAAGTCAGTTTAAACCCAGCCAACTGCCTACGGCAATTTAAAAGAATTTTCAAAATAGCTAACGAATTCAACCGACAAACGCTCATTTCGACTCACTGGTACGGTTTATTGATGGCGCCCGACGAGGCGACGCTTAATTACGTGGAAAAAGTGGATGATCGCTCGACAGTCAAATCATTAGATTTATCTAAAATTCAAGAAGAGCGCCGGCACTTTCCCGACTCATTTGAAATGAAAAGCTACTTCGACCTTGTTTCCTCGATACTATCTACGATAAAGTCCGACTCAGCAAGTTGGTTAATTTGCGAAGGCAGCGATGATCAAAACTACATCAGATCGCTACTCCCTCAAACTGCAAAATCACTAAACATATTGCCCATCGGCGGCAGAAGTGGCGTGATTAAACTATACGAATATATGAGGATTGCGGCCGAAGACAAAGCTGAAAGAGGACTTTTAAAGGGCAAGGTACTATGTATAATTGACACTGACCCTGAAATAATAAGCATTTCTCCCTGCTCACATAAAGCACAATCAACTTTAAAAATCTTGAGATTTCAGATCTCAAAGGAAGGCACTGCTGAGCTTATAACCCCTACTCCGAACGGCTATCATCAGCAAACGGAACTCGAGGACGCATTGGACCCTATCGATTTTTACAATGCAGCCAAACGAATTATCCAAACACAAGCACCGGAGCCTGTTAAAAAAGCCTTCTTGGCTGCGTCCCCCAATGAGAACGCCAGTTACTCAGGAGTCAACTACGACCTAAACTTTCTAAACTTAAGAAACGAAGATCATTATCTTAAGAAAGAAATACGCGACTTTCTTTCAAAAGACCATGTAAAAAGCGACATTGCCACAAGGTATTCAGCCCAGCACACTAAACCAAAATGGGCATCCACAATTGAGGATTTTTTCGCGCCAGAAAAAACTGACGCCAATTCCGTGCATAATTAGTTATCAACACGGCGATACACACAAAAAAAGTGATACTGAAAAAAACAACTACAACTCTAATTCTTAGACAAGTCGCTTCTCAGTATCACAAATCCAAACCTGACCGTAAATTCAATCTCGTTTTTACGGCCACCTTACCATTAGAAAATAATGAACCTGCTTTATTGGAAGTTAGATAAGACTAATCCCTTCCAAATCCTCACTACTATTCTTAATAGCTCCCGCAGCATTGGATACTAAATCTCCCCCTTCTCCTCGATCAACGCGCCCTTCTTAGTGCTGTGCGGATCCGGCACCTTCACCGAAGGAAACTTCGACGAGGCGTAACGCACCACCAAAATCGCGAACGCCAACAGCAGAATCGCACCACTGAGGTACACCACGCCCAAATCCGGCGGCGCATGGTGCGACACGTCGGAAATCAGCAAGCGGGTCAGTGCGGTGATCGCCACGTATATAAGGAAGCGCACCGGCATGTGGTTGGTCTTGAAATAGATGCCGACCATCGCCCCCAATTCCAGGTAGATGAACAGCAGCAGGATGTCATCCACCGTGATGTGGCCCTTCTCCAGCATCCCCAGGAACGCCATGACCGCCGCCCAGGCCGTGACGGCGCCGATGGCGAACAGCGCCAGGTAGTGGAAGGTCTCGACGAACAGATTGCCCAGCGACTCGGCGCAGGTGTGAACCCGCTGACGCAGGGACTCGGCCCAGTTGATTTTCACGATGTACTTCCTTGAATAGCCCGAAATGATAATGCCGCCCACGCGTGAAGCTTTTGCTTGCGAGATGGGAGAAGCATTAAAGGGGCCATGGGCTATGGTTGAGAACGCGACCGGTTGTCGCAAGGCGTGAGGGCGGCGCGAAAAATGAATGTGAATTGCCACTATTCAGGCAGCGCCGATTGCCTTATGCTGCGCACTGTATATAAACACAGTACCCATTCAAGGTTACTTTCGTGAAGGCATATGAGGTGGTAAATGGCCGTCGAAGTGGTATACCGCAGCAGCCGGGATCTGGAGCGCCTGTTCATGGATAAAGCCGAAGCTGATCGTCATGACAAGATGCTCGAACTCGCCGAGTTGTTGTCCAGCGTCCTGAGCAAGGCGGTGCCTTCGCTGTCCGAGACCCAGGTTGAGGAAGCGGGCATCTACATGGCCAAGAACCGCGACGTTTTCGCCCGCGCGTTCAAGAACCAGCCCGATGCGCTGAATGAATTGCTCAGCGGCGAAGCCGAAGAATAGTTCGCACACCCCGTAGCAGCACGGCTTGTCGGCGGGGCGGTATGTCTGTGACGAAAATTTCGCCTGACACACCGCCCCGCCGGCAAGCCGTGCTGCTACGGATTCAGCGCTGGATCAGACCTCTTTCACCAGCACATCGGCAATGCGGATACTCAACGCCGCACCGGTCAGCGTCGGGTTCACGCACGACGAGGACGGCATCACGCTGGTCCCGGCGATGAACAGGTTCTGGTGGTCATGGCTGCGGCAATCGCGGTCGACCACCGAATCCTTCGGATCGTCGCCCATGATGGTGGTGCCCATGATGTGCTGACGGTTCTGGAAGCCGGTGTCGGTGCTCAGGATGTCAGCGTCCAGCAGTTTGGCGAACTGTTTGAAGTCTTCCAGTGCCTTGTCCTTGCCCGCGTGCCAGTAGTCCGGAACGCTATAGTAGATTTCCGGCACCGGCAGGCCGATGGCGTCGAACTTGGTCTTGCTCGGCACCACGCGGTTTTCTGGCAGCGGCAGGGTTTCGAAGTCCACCGCCCAGTTCAGCGAGCGCGCCGATTGCAGGCGGATCTGCTCGTCGAGCTTCGAACCCAGCACGCCCTTCGCGATCAGGTTCGAAGTGATCTGCGAGGTCGGCACCGTGTTGCGCACCTTGATCTTGTAGCTCGGGTAATCCTTGCGGAACCCGCCGTCGCGGCTGTTCAGGTAGACCAACAACTGGGTCGGACCTTCGCCCGGCCACATGTCCTCCTTGGTCATGACGTTCATGCTGATGCCGGTGTGGTCCATCAGGTTGCGCCCGACCTGGTCGGAAGAGTTGGCGATGCCGTTCGGGTATTTCTCCGACGTCGACATCAGCAAAAGCTTCGGCGACTCGATACCGTAGGCCGCCAGCACGAAGTAGCGCGCGGTCAATTTGTGCTTGGACTTGTCCGGGCGCATGTACCAGACCGCCGTGATCTTGCCGTCATCACCGGCCTCGATCTTGTACACCACCGAGTTTTCCATGACCTTGGCGCCATGGCGCTCGGCTTCGTCGATGTGCATCGAGCCATCGTATTTGGCAGCAATCGGGCACACCGGGTTGCAGTTGTTGTTGCCGGCGCACGGCGGGCGCTTGCCGTAAGGGCGGGTGGCGCGGCCGTTGGGTTCAAGGATTGGGTTGTAGCCGCCCTTGCTCAGCATTTCCGACAGGCGCTTGAACATGTAGCTCGGCTTGAGGCCTTCCATCGGGTACGGAATCGAACGCGGCGGATAGGCTTCACCGCCCTGCCCGCTTTCGTCCTGGCCGTCGACGCCGGAAACCCCCAGCTCGGTTTCGGCGCGGGCGTAGAACGGCTCCAGCTCGTCATAGCTGATCGGCCAGTCGCGGCCACGGCCGTACAGGGATTTGAGTTTGAAATCGTTGGGCAGCATGCGCCACAGCGACGAACCGAAGTGCCAGGTAGTCCCGCCAACAACGCGCAGGTACGAGGTGTTGTACTTGACCGGGCCCTTTTGTTGCAGGTAGTCGCCGTAGGTGGACGGCGCGTGAGGCAAGCTCGGATACGGCGAGCCCGCGCCCTGCAGCTTGGCGTTGGCCAGCGACAGCTTGACCGGCGCGTTACGGAAGGTTTCCACGATGTCGCGACGGTTCACCCGTGGACCCGCTTCGAGCACGATCACCGATTTGTTTTCTTTGGCAAGGCCGGTGGCGATCAGGCCGCCCATGACGCCGGAGCCGATGATGACCACGTCGGCATCGAATTGATCGCTGCTCATACTTTCGAATCCTGAATGACTGCAGGTTTAGGGCCCCACGAAGCAGGGCCGCCACCGTAGGTGGGAATGGCGAGAATGCCGTGAGTCGGCTGGTACATGATCGCTTCGGAATAACTGATCAGCTCGGCGTCCGCCGGCTCGCCGACGATGCCCAGATACCAAGCCGAAATGATGCTGGTGGCCGTAGCCTTGAGCGATGCATCAGGCTGGACCTGCGCCAGGTATTCATCGACGTGCTTGTAGCCCTGGGCGCTGATCAGCTCCTTGAGGGCAATGACGTTGCCGGCGAAATTCGGCGCGCGCTTGGCCAGCGCCGCGTGGTAACGCGAGGCCAGTACCGGATTGACCGGACGGCTGATCAGAAACTGCGACAGCGCGATGAAATCGGCAGCCGTCACTTCGGCGGCGAAGACCGATTGCAAAGGCGTCAGCGAGCCGAGCATCGCAGCCAGGCCCAGCGTCACCGAGCCGCGCAGCAGGCTGCGGCGGGAAAACCCCGGCGAGGTTTCGGCTTGAACGGAAGTGGTGTTCATCAATGAGTCCATGGTTCAAGCCCCCTTGCGACGGCGGGAAATCAGCGCCCAGGCCACCAGGCCGATCAGCACGCCGATCAGGATGATTGCCGGGATGGTGAACTTGGCCATCACGGCCAGTGGCGCCTTCGGGCCGCCTTCACGCACCTGCGCCACATCGGCTGCGGTGACTTTCAGATCCGAATTGCCGTAGTGGGCCAGCACGTAGTTGCTGACGTCGGCGATCTGCTGATCATTGAGGCGATCAGTGAACAGCGCATCAGGACCGAAGCCCGGCATGTCGATGGCCACGCCGTCGACTTCGCGGTGCACGCCATAGACGATGGTGGCGATCAGGTTGTCGGCACGGCTGGTGGCGGTGTTGTGGAACAGCGACGGGTATTCCTTGTTGCCCTGGCCATTGGCCTGGTGGCAGTTGGCGCAGGTGCCGCTGAAGATGTGCCAGCCCGGATTGTCTTCCGGCTTGCCGCCGCGCAGGGTCAGCTCATCGACCGACGCCTGTCCGTATTCGTGGCGGGCGCGGGTTTCCCCGGTCTTGACCGGCTGGGTCTGCAGCAGATACGCAGCGATGGCCTGCAGATCGGCGTCGCTCAAGTGTTGCAGGCTGTTTTCCACCGCCTCGGCCATCGGGCCGGCGGCTTGCGCCTTGCCTTCGACATGGCCGGTGCGCAGGTACGCCACGATCTCGTCGCTGGACCAGGCGCCAATGCCGCTGACCTTGTCGGAGGTGATGTTCGGTGCATACCAGCTGCCCAGCGAACCGCCCGCCAGGGCCTTGCTGTTGTCGGCGGCCATCAGCACGTTGCGTGGGGTATGGCAGGTGTCGCAGTGGGCCAGGCCGTTGACCAGGTAATCCCCGCGATTGACCTCGGCGGACTTGGCCGGGTCCGGCGTGAAGCGCTTGTCACTGTGGAACAGCGCGTTCCAGCCGATCATCGACGCGCGGATGTTGAACGGGAAATCCAGCGCCGTTTTTGGCGTGGGTTCGTCCACCGGCTTCACTTCATGCATGAAGTAGTCGTACAGCGCGGCGATGTCACTGTCGGTGATCTTCGAGTAGGAGGTGTACGGCATGGCCGGGTACAGATGACCGCCGTCCGGGGTGACGCCATCGCGCACCGCGCGGGCGAACTGCTCCTCGGTGTAGTTGCCGATCCCCGCCGTTTTCGATGGCGTGATGTTGGTCGAATAGATCGTGCCCATCGGCGAACTCAGCGGATAGCCACCGGCGAACGGCTTGCCCTGCGGCACGCTGTGGCAGGCAACGCAATCGGCTGCCACCGCCAGGCGCTTGCCCCTGGACGCACTGTCATCGAGCGCCTCGGCATGGGCTGAACTTGCGGTTATCAACATCAGCGTGAACAGACCCGCAATGGTCTTGCCCACACCTCCCCCCTTACTCACGTAACGCGACATGTTTCCTGCCTCAGGCGACTGATTTCTCGGTTTTTTAAAGGTTGTAGAAACAGCAGACGCACCGATCCCGTGATCCCGAAATTGAGAGATCAAGAGGTACGATGTCTTATGATTTATATGAATATTTCACAAAGGATAACATCTTACAACAGATTACGGCGGCAAAATGCCACACATATTTTTTGAGCACAAAGGCTCTATCTCAATGCTTTTGAAATGGTGTAGAGATCACCCAGTGTGATAATTAATATTTAGTAACCCTTTAGTCCTGGACAGAAAAGCCGATAGACATAGGACGACCGTTCGTCGGAATCGATTCGGTCGCCCTTCATTCCAACAACGGCAGGACGTCAGATGAGCTGGACCCGCGATGCAAGACTCTCGACCAAATTGATCACCGCCTTTGCGCTGTGCGCCCTCATCACGCTGGGCGTGGGCGTGCTGGCCAGTCGGGGGATTTCCCAGCTCTCGGCGAGCCTGGATCAGGTGTTCGGCAACAACCTGGTGTCCGTGGTCAACACTGACCAGACCAAGATCAAGGCCATCGGCCAGACCCGCGACATGTACCGGCTCTACGTCGCGACCCAGGCCGGATTGCCACAAAGTGTGAAAGACGAATTCATCGCCTCGATGAACGCCAACCAGGCCGCCAGCGAAAAAGCCTTCGCCGCCTATCGCAAGACCGTGCTGGCCGATGACGAGCGCGCCGCGGGCGATCAGATGGAGCGCGACTGGCCGGCATATCAGGCCGTGGTGCAGCGCTACGTCGCCTTGATGCGAGCGGGAGATGTGGAAAACGGCCGCGCCCTGCTGCTGGGCGATTTGCAGAAGGCCTATCGCGTGGTCATGGATGAAATCACCGTGATGACCAACTCCAACGACCGCCAGGTCGGCGAAGGCGCGGTAAAAGCGGCGGACTTGGCGTCTTCAGCCAAGACCTCGCTGTACATCGGCATTGCGCTGGCCTTTGTCGCGGCGATTCTGCTGGGGCTGTTCATCAGCCGCCTGATCAGCCGGCCAATCGCCGATGCCGTCGCCAGCGCCAAAAGCATTGCCGAGGGCGACCTCACGCAGCGCATCGTCAGCAGCGGGCGCGATGAAGTGGGCCAGTTGCTCAGCGCGCTGGCCGACATGCAACACAGCCTGAAAACCACCATTCAACAGATCGCCAGCGCGTCGGATCAACTGGCGTCGGCGGCCGAAGAAATGACCGCTGTCTCCGACGACGCCAGCCGTGGCCTGATCCGCCAGAACGATGAGATTCAGCAGGCGGCCACCGCGGTCACCGAAATGACCTCGGCGGTCGAGGAAGTCGCGCGCAACGCGGTGTCCACCTCCGAAGCGTCGCGAGTGGCCAGCGAGCAAGCCAGCAATGGCCGCGATCAGGCCCGCAACGCGGTGACCGCGATCAACAGCGCGACCACGGAAATCGCTGCATCGACCGGCATGGTCAAGGACCTGGCCGAACAGGTGCGCGATATCGGCAAGGTGCTGGACGTGATTCGCGGCATCGCCGAACAGACCAACCTGCTGGCACTCAACGCCGCCATCGAAGCGGCCCGCGCGGGCGAACAGGGTCGTGGTTTTGCCGTGGTCGCTGACGAGGTCCGCGCACTGGCCGCCCGTACCCAGGCCTCGACCGGCGAGATCGAAGGCATGATCGGCCGGGTGCGCAGCAGCGCCGACCAGGCCGTCGATGCGATGGGCAAGAGCCAGTCACTGGTGATCGATACCCAGACCCTGGCCCATGAAGCCGGGCAGGCGCTGGAACTGATTGCCGACGGCATCGCCCAGATCAACGACCGCAACCTGGTGATCGCCACCGCCTCGGAAGAACAGGCCAACGTCGCCCGCGAGGTCGATCGCAACCTGGTGAATATTCAGGACCTGTCGACCCAGACCGCAGCAGGTGCGCATCAGACCAATGCGTCCACGCAGGAACTGTCCAGCCTGGCGATATCGTTCAATACGCTGGTGAACCGGTTCCGGTTGTAAGCCCCGGTATCCATCGGAATGTGTGGCTGACCTCAAGATCGCCCCGCGGGCAAGCCCGGCTGCTACGGAGGATTCGGGGGGCGCAGAATGGTGGGCCTATCCCGAAACCGTAGCAGCACGGCTTGCCGGCGGGGCGGCCTCAAGATCACTGCCGCCGGCAAGCCGGACTGCTACTGGGTTTGCGACGTATTCATGTGCGCCATTTACCGTCGCGGGCCAGGCTCATTACCAGATCGGCAAATGCCTGTGGCTTGTCCTGCGGCAGGTAATTGGCCACCACCAGCCCCACGCAACGCGTCGGTTTGAGCACCTCGGCCAGGCTCGCCGCGCGACCGCCTTCCTGATAACCGGCGAGTACGGCCTCGGGGATATGCAGCGCGTTCATCAAATCGATCACGTCCTGGCCCAGGGCGCTTTGTTGGTCGGCAGGCGGCGCGTCGTTATCCAGCAAGGTCGTGCTGCCATGGCCGCGCAGGTAAGGTACGACCACGCGCATGCCTTGCGCGGCAAGCAGCGGCGCCACCTCGGCGAAGCTCTGGATGTCGTGACTGGCGCCATGCAGGAGGATCACGGCATGGCCATCTTCCGGGCCAACCTCGACGTAGCCAATGTCCAGCAGGTCGGTACTGACTTGCTGCACCGGGCCCAAAGCCGTGCTTTCAGAGGCGGCGAACACCGGCGTCAGATCGCTCAGCGCAAGCACCGCCACGCTGGCCGCCGAATACGTCAGAAAGTGCCGTCGATTGAGTGTGAATCCGGACATGGTTCAAGCGTTCCCAATGATTGAAAAAATTCAGGCGCCGAACTCGACACCCACGATCAGCCCGCTGCCGAGCCAGCTCGCCAGCAAACCACCGGCCTTGGCCACGCCCTGCTCTTCGCCCAGGCGCTCGACCAGCATTTCGCACAACCCGACAAAACTGCCGTCACGCTGAAGCAGCTCAAGCGCGGCGTATTCCAGCGCGTCGATTTCGCGCAACCGCGAGGTGAACTGACGACGCCAGACCAGCAGCCCGCCGGCCTCGGCGAGCATTTCGCTGTCCGGCGGCCTACGGTCCTCACACAGCGCGCTCCAGATCGCTTCGACGTTGGTGGTCATCGCGTGCACCCGCAGTGATGGCGTGAAGCGCAGCCGGGCGTTGTCCCAGTCGACCGTCGCCAGGGCATCCAGCGACAAAGGCTCGGCGTCGCGCGCGACGAAGGCCTCCCCCAGCGCCAGTTCGATCCAGGCCAGTTCGTGGATGTCCGGGTTATCCGGGAACCGCTCGCGTAAGGTCTGGCCGAAGTCTTCGGCATAGGCGTCGAGGGTCCAGGAATGAGGCGGGTATTTCTCGATGTGCGCGATGGCGGCGTTGCGAAACTCGTCGTCACCCACCCACTTCTGCAGCAACGGGAAGCTGTGCTTGAGGCAATTGACCAGTTGCGTGCGGTAAGTGTTCTGGTACACCGCCAGCCCCGCAGCGGCGTGAACGCTCAAGCGATCGGCGGCGTCTTCGGATGCCTCCACCAGCCAGGACTGGAAATCGCGCTGCATGTCGGCAAGCTTCATGCGACTTCTCCTGCGCGGCGGCTTGCTTCGGCGGCGCCCAGTTGACGGGCGATGGCCAGTTCATCGAGCAGTTCGGCCAGCGGCGGAATGTCGTCGTCGCGTTCGATCATGGTCGCGACCGGGCCCAACAGGGAAATCGCCTTGGCATACAAGTGCCAGACATCCGGGCAGACCGGGCTGTCGTGGGTGTCGATCAGCAAATCCGGCCCCTGGGTGTGGCCCGCCAGGTGAATCTGGCGGACGCGCTCGGCGGGGATGCCGTCGAGAAACGCCAGGGCATCGAAGCCATGGTTGCTGGCGCTGACGAACACATTGTTGACGTCCAGCAGCAGCTCGCAGCCGGTGCGGCGGGACATCTCGGCAATGAATTCCCACTCGGTCATGGCCGCGTCGGGAAAGCTCAGGTAACTGGACGGATTTTCGAACAGCATGGTCCGCCCCAGCGCATCCTGAGCCTGGGAAATATTGGCGCACACCCGCTCCAGCGCTTCATGGGTGTAGGGCACCGGCAACAGGTCGTGGGAGTTGAAACCGCCGATGCGCGACCAGCTCAAGTGGTCGGAAACGAACAGCGGCTGGATCTCGTCGACCAGGTTGCGCAGGCGTTTCAGGTAAGCCGGGTTCAGGCCGTCCGCCGAGCCGATGGACATCGAGACCCCGTGCAACACCACCGGATGACGCTCGCGCACGCGACGCAGAATGTCCCGTGGCTGGCCGCCTTCGACCATGAAGTTTTCGGAAATGACTTCGACGAAATCCACCGGCACGTCGGTCTCCAGAAAATCCTTGTAGTGCTCGCGGCGCAGGCCTAGCCCGTAACCTGAAAAAACTGCAGTCATCTTGTGTGCTCCATCAATCGGCATGAAAACGGGCCTGCCCGGCGAGCAGGCCCGTCATTCATTACTTGGGTTCGGTCAGAGTGCCGCCAGCCTTCAGGCATTCGGACGGGGTCTTGACGATCACGCCCTCGCCCTTGCAGCTGTTCAGGCCCTTGCAGTCGTTTTTGGCGGTCGCGCACAGGCTTTCGCCCTTGCAGTTGTTGACGCCGTAGCAGCGGCCCGGTTTTTCGGCGCTGGCGTCAGCAGCCGAAGCGCCCACGCTGAAGGAGGCCGAAGCCAGGGCGAGCAGAGCGGCGGCGGTGGCGATGCTGAAACGGGATTTGGCGGACATGGTCATGGTGTTTCTCCAGATGTTTGCGGTCGGGTTAAATCAAAAGGTGGAAAATCAGGGGTTATTTGACGGCCAGGGCCGCGTCTTCGATGACCTTCGCCACGGCTTCAGGCTGCGAGATGTAAACCGCGTGGCTGGCCTTGATTTCGGTGACTTTCGAGCCGGCACGCTTGTACATCCAGCGCTGCAGATCCGGACTCAGGGCGTGGTCGTCGGTGGCGACGATTCCGTAGGTCGGCTTGTTGTGCCAGGCAGCGGCCCAGGCCTGTACGCCGAAGGTGGCGGTGGTCGCGGCAGGCTGCGACGCGGCCATGAAGTCGGTGCGGTTGGTGGTCAGGTCGCCGGCAAAATCGGTGGCGAATTTGGCGCGGTCGAAGAACAGGTGGCCGTCGCGGGTCGGACGCACGTCATCGCTGGGCGACGGCATCGAGGCGATCAACTGGCCCATGCTTTCGCCAACTTCCGGCTGCAATGCCGCGACATACACCAGTGCCTTGACCTTGTCGCGCACACCGGCTGCGCTGATCACACCGCCGCCGGAGCTGTGGCCGACCAGCACCACGGGGCCGACCTGCTGATCGAGTATTTCGCGAGTGGCGGCCACGTCAGCGTCGAGGTTGGTCGCAGGCTGCCCGACCACGGTGACCTTGTAGCCCTTGTGAATCAGGATGTCGTGCACCACTCGCCAGCCCGAACCGTCGACGAACGAGCCGTGGACGATGACGATGTTTTTCGCGCCGGTCGCCGGAACGGGAGCAGCGGCAGGTGTTGCGGCCGACGCCAGCAGCGGAGCCGCGACGGCCATGATGCCCAGAGCGAGTTTTGAAACTGTACGCATGTTGACTCTCCAGGGGCCTGCGCGGCCCCGTTGTTGTTTCAGGGTTGTTGTTCAGCGCGCTTATTCGGCGCAATCAGTCAGCGCAATGCGGTGCGAAAGCGTGCAAAAAACAGCTCGTCCAGCGACCAGCGTCCGGCGCCGTACACCACCAGCGGCAGCAACAGCCCCGCCCAGGTCAGGTGCGTCGGCCAGGCATCGGGGTAAACGAAAATCTCGATCACCGCCGTCATGCCCAGCAGCGCCGCCGCTGCGGGCCGGGTGGCCAGGCCGAGCACCAGCAGAACCGGAAACAGGTGCTCGGCGTAGGTCGCCAGATAAGCCGCAAGATCGGTCGGCAATACCGGCAACGCGTACTCGTACTGGAACAGCTGGAAGGTCGACGGCTTGAGGGTCAGAAGGCCCGTGACCTTGGTCCGCCCCGACAGGAAGAACACCGAAGCGATGCCTAACCGCGCCACCAGCAACAGAAAGCTCGGCATGGCGGCCCGCAACGCAGGCGCCAGAATCGCGCCGCGCATCACTTCTGTTCCGTCAGCGAGCCGAAGCCCTTGGGTGTCTTGATCGAGGTGCAGGTGCCCTTGTCGACCAGCACCCAGGCGTTGCCCTGGTAGTCAGCGCTGGCAGTCGCGGCGCAGGAGGTGCCCGGGCCGGCGGCGCAGTCGTTCTGGCCGGCCAGCGACACGCCGTAGCATTTCTCTTTCGGGGTGGCCTGGTCGGCTGCCGAAGCAGTGCCCGCCAGAGCGGTGAGCGACAGGGCCAGGGTGGCGGCGAGGGCGGCGTATTTGGTGTTCATCGTGCATCTCCTGCTCATGTTGGAATGTGAGCCGATCGGCAACCTTGCGAGGGTTTCAAGGTTGAAACCGGCGCTGCGTTTCGGTGAGCAGATTTAATCGCGGGGCTGTATCTGGTCTGTGTCGCGGGGTGGGGAGAAGGCTTTGCAGATGTATCTCGCGGCGGTCTGTACACAGTGCGATACAAACCGGGATGGAATAAAACCGGAGATGCGAAAAAGAACGCCTCGCAGAAGCGAGGCGTTAACGAACGTTCACATTACCGTAGCAGCACGGCTTGCCGGCGGGGACGATCTCACAACCGCTCCCGCTGGCAAGCCATGCTGCTACGTGAAGACACCCACTCAACAATTACTCAGGCTTTTCCAGTTCCTCCACCAACGCCTTGAAGAACCGCGCTGCCTCGCCCCCGGTCACCGCCCGATGGTCGAAGGTCAACGACAGCGGCAGGATCGGGTGGATGACGACCTGCCCGTCCATCGCCACCGGCTCCTGACGAATCCCGCCCGCGCCGATGATCGCCACTTGCGGCGGAACGACGATGGGGTTGGCGTAGCGGCCGAACAGCGTGCCGAAATTGGACAGAGTGATGGTCGCGCCCATCATTTCCTTGGGCGGAATCGAGCGAGCCTTCACATCCGCGCGCAGGCAGTTCAGGCCCTCTTTCAGATCGGCAGCCTCACGATTGCCGACATCGCGCAGTACCGGTACGAACAAGCCGTCCGGCGTGTCGACGGCAATGCCCAGGTCGAGGTTGTCGTGTTGTTTGATCGACAGCGATTTGCCGTCGAACCAGCTGTTGAGCACCGGTTCGACCTTGCACGCCGCGGCCATGGCCTTGCCGATGCGAATCAGCGGGTCCCGGGCGGCGCCCCAGCGGTGCAGGTCGGCGTCGCCGAAAATCGTCACCGGCACCACCTCGGCGTGGGACTTAGCCATGTTCAGCGCCATGCTGCGGCGTACCCCGCGCAGCTTCTCGCCGCCAAACTTGTCGCGGGCCGCCTGCGAGGCGTTTTCCACATCGGCGCGGGTGATCAGGCCGTCGCTGCCAGAGCCGCTCAAGGCACTGAGGTCAACGCCCAGTTGCCGCGCCAGTTGCCGCACCGCTGGTGTTGCGCGGGTCGACAGGTGTTCGCGGGTCGATGGCGCAGCGCCGACGAAGAACTGGTCATCCTGGCTGCTGCCACCGCCCTCCAGGCGCCCGACCACCGTACCGGCATCGCCCTCGCCTTCGAACGCCATCAGCGGCTCGCCCACGTGCAGGATGTCGCCATCGCCGCCGTAGACCTTCGCCACCACGCCGTCGTAAGGCGCGGGAATGTCGACGATGGCCTTGGCCGTTTCGACCGACACCACCAACTGGTCAGCCTTGACCGTATCGCCCGCCTTGACGTGCCACTGGACGATTTCCGCTTCCTGCAAGCCTTCGCCCAGATCGGGCAGTTTGAAATATTTCATCGCAAGCCTCCTCGGGCGTCAGGCGAAATTCAGGGCAGCGTCACAGGCGTGAAGAATGTCTTCGACGCTGGGGATGTACAGCTGCTCCAGGCGATACAGCGGCGGTGGGATGTCCGGCGCGGTGACACGCTGGATCGGCGCTTGCAGGTCCAGCAACACGCGCTCGTACAGGCTGGCGGCGATTTCCCCGCCGAGCCCGCCGGACCGCGGCGCTTCATGGACGATCACGCAGCGCCCGGTCTTGCGCACCGAGGCTTCGAGGGTGTCCAGGTCCAGCGGCTTGACGCACGCCACATCGATCACCTCCGCCGACACGCCCTGCTCGGCCAGCGCAGTCGCCGCCTGCAGCGTTTCATGCACGCTGGCGCCCCAGCTGATCAGGGTGATGTCGCTGCCTTCACGCAGGGTGAAGCAAGTGTCCAGCGGTAGCCGCTTGCCGTCGTCGACCAGCGCTTGCGGGTTCATCCGGTACAGCCTTGTGGGTTCGAGGAAGATCACCGGATCCGGATCGTCGATGGCCGCCAGCAGCAGGCCATAGGCGCGGGCTGGCGAGGAAGGAATCACCACCCGCAGCCCGGGCACGTGAGCGAACATCGCTTCGGTGCTTTCACTGTGGTGTTCCGGCGCGCGAATCCCCGCGCCCATGGGCGAACGCATGACCATCGGGCAACTCAAGCGCCCACGAGTGCGATTGCGCATTCGCGCGGCGTGGGACACCAGATGTTCCATGGCGGCGTAGATGAAACCCATGAACTGGATTTCCACCACCGGCTTCAGCCCTTGCGCGGCCATGCCGATGACCAGCCCGCCGAGCATGGTTTCAGCCAGCGGCGAGTCGATCACCCGCTTGAAGCCGAAGGTATCGCGCAACCCCTGGGTGGCACGGAACACGCCGCCGTTGACGCCGACGTCTTCGCCCAGCACCACGACGTTTTCGTCCTCGCTCATGGCCCGGTGCATGGCCAGGTTGACCGCTTCGAGCAGGCTCAGCTTTTTATGGGTGGAGAGATCATTCGCCATGACCGGCACCTCCGTTGCGACGGGCCACACGTTCCAGGAACCACTCGCGCTGATCGGCCAGCGGCGTCGGCCATTTCGCGTAGACATGGTCGATGACGGATTCGGGCGTCTGATTGCCTGCGCTTTCGAAGTTATCAACAGACTGCTGCACCAGCCCCTGGCATTCGGCGATCAGCGCCTGTTCGCGGCCCTCGTCCCAAACGCCCTGGGCGGCCATGAACGATTGCAGGCGTTTGATCGGTTCCTCCTGCCAGGCTTGCTTGACCTCGTCTGCGGGCCGATAACGGGTGGCGTCGTCGGCGGTGGTGTGGTCGCCCAGCCGGTAGCTGATGCATTCCAGCAGCACCGGGCCCTTGCCCTTGCGCGCCCGCTCCAGCGCCACCTGCATGCGATCGTAGACGGCGAGGATGTCGTTGCCGTCGACCTGCTCGCCGTGGAAGCCCGCGCCGATGGCTTTCTGCGCCAGGGTCGGCGCGCCGCACTGGATGCGCCGCGGTACGGAGATCGCCCACTGGTTGTTGTTGATCACGAACACCACCGGCAACTGCCAGGCGCCCGCCACGTTGAGCGCTTCGAGAAAATCGCCCTTGCTGGTAGCGCCGTCGCCGCAAGTAGTCACGGCCACGCGGTGCTCGCCGCGGATCTTCATCGCGCTGGCCACACCGCAGGCATGCAGCGCCTGGGTGGCGATCGGCACACACAGCGGGAAGTCCTGGGCCACGGCAGGTTCGGCATAGTCGCTGCCGCGCTCGTCGCCGCCCCAATAGAGCAGGATTTCCTCCATGCGCACGCCGCGCATCAGTTGCACGGCGGTGTCGCGGTAGTAGGGAATCAGCACGTCTTCGGGGTGCATCAGGCTGCCAATGGCCACGCCTATGGCTTCCTGGCCAAGCGTCGGCGCGTAGGTGCCGATGCGCCCGGTGCGCTGCAGCGCCACGGCCTTCTGGTCGAAGAGCCGGGTGAGGACCATTTGTCGGTAGAGTCGGGTGAGGAGATTGAAGTCATCGGCCCAGCGGGGAAGCTCTCCGGTCAGGCGACCGTCCGGGGACAGATAACGGGTGTACGCAAGATCGATCTTGTTATAAGACATTGCACACTCCTGACACGCGCCTTCGTGACGGCGCGTGATGGTCAAGGCTTGCGACTTGTGGTCACAGGCCAGAGTCGAACGGCGCCGGTAAGGCGCCTATTCGAGGTTCAACAGGCGTTCTGCCAATGCGTCGGCAACCCGCGCGGGTGAGCGCTTCTCGGCCTGGGCATGGGCAAATACTTCAGTCAGCCGCGTCCCTATCTGGGACAGATGTGCAGTGATGGTGTTCTGGTTTTCTCCTTGATGTTGCAACGCCAGGTAAATCAATCCACCTGAATTGATGACGTAATCGGGGGCGTAGAGGATGCCGCGTGCTTCGAGCTGGTCAGCGATGGCCGCGCAGCTGAGCTGATTGTTGGCGCCGCCTGCCACGGCCGCGCAACGCAGTTTGGTCACGCTGTGGCTGTTGAGTACGCCGCCCAGCCCGCACGGCGCGAGGATGTCGCACGCGGTGCTGAGCAAGGCCTCGCTGGCCACCGGTTTGGCGCCCATCTGCTCCATGGCCAGTTGCACCTTGCCGCTGTCGAGGTCCGAGACCAGCAACTCTGCACCTGCCGAATGCAGTTGCTCGGCCAACGCGTAACCCACATGGCCCAACCCTTGAACCGCCACCCGCAGGCCTTCGAGATTGTCGCTGCCCAGCCGCGCCATGGCCGTGGCGCGAATCCCCGCGTACAGCCCCATGGCCGTGTGCGCGGCAGGGTCGCCGGTGTTCGTGGTGCTGGTGACGTGCTGGGTGTACTGGGCGATGCAGTCCATGTCTTCACTGGAGGTGCCGCTGTCCATGGCGGTGATGTAGCGGCCGTCCAGGGTCTGCACGAAACGGCCGAATGCCTCGAACAGCGCGGCGCGGTCCGGCACGTGGGCCGGACGCAGGATGACCGCGGTCCCGCCGCCCAGCGACAAGCCGGCCAGCACGGCCTTGTAGCTCATGTTCCTGGCCAACTGGATAGCGTCTTCGATAGCGCTCTCCTCATTTGGATAGGAAAGGTAGCGACAGCCACCCAGAGCCGGACCTCTCTGGCTGCTGTGTATCGCGATCACGGCTTTGAGGCAGGTGTGTGAGTCGACGATCAGGTGCAGCGATTGAACGCGTGAACTTTGCATGAGAGCGAACATAGGCAGTGCTCCCGGTTTTTGTTCTGCGAGTATAGGCGCTGGCAGAAAAATCGACGGCTTGATTGGGGAGATCCTGACAACATGTCCGCCGGATCCGCGCAGTACGCAACCGGCAACACACGGCGCTGGACGAACGTCTTCGCCAGCGCTAAAACGGGAGCATCGCCAGCCTGCATTTCAGACGCCTTTCCGAGCGGAGAAGTCGATGAATCCACGCCAACACTGCCTCGACTGCCTGCACCACACGCCGCCCTCGACGTTCGACGCCGCGCTGTGGATATCGCTGGAGCACGACGCAGAAGCCGACTTGAACCACACCCGCGAAACGATTTCGGGCCTGGAGCGCCGCATCAGCGCCGCCCTGCCCCTGATGCCCGCCGCCGAGCTGGCCCAGCCGCTGCTGCGGCAGATGGCGACGATCGGTTTCCAGCAGGACGACGTGGCCCAGCCCAAGCCGCAGGTGGCGTTGCTGCACAAGATCGTCGAGCGCCGGCGCGGACAGCCGCTGGGCCTGGCGCTGGTGGCGCTGGAACTGGCCAGGCGCCTGGATATTCCGCTGGAAGGGGTGAACTTCCCCGGGCACTTTCTGCTGCGCGTTCCCGGCGCCGACCACACGCTGGACCCTTGCGACGGCCGCAGGCTGTACCCCAAGGATTGCCGCGAGTTGCTGTTGCGTCAGTTCGGCCCGGACATTCCCCTCAAGGCCGAACACCTGCGCACCGCGACACCGGTGGCCATGATCCAGCGTTTGTCGCGCAATCTGCGCCATTTGCACCAGATCAACGACGATCTGCTCGCATCGCTCAAGGATGCCAACCGTGTGCTGGAACTGGGCGAGGCCAACACCAGCGATTACCTCGCCCGCGCCAGCCTCTACCAGCACCTGGATTGCCCCCAGGCCGAGCGCTTCGACCTGGAGCATGCGTTGCTGCTGAGTGACGATCCGGTGCAGCGCATCCGCCTGACCCAACGGCTGGTGCAACTGCCATCGGGCCGGGCGATTCATTAGGCTGGGAGGGTGAAGGCTTTCTCCAGCTCCAGTTTGCGCCACACCCAAATACCGGTCGTTGTGCCAATGCCTTTGGCGACCGTTTGACCACCGTTGATCAGCGCCCTGGCCGAGTCGCCCCCGGATACCAAGCCCAGCACACCAGCGACCAGTAAAGGGATGGCCGTCGCGTGATCGCCGGCGATGTACGCTTCGATACCCTGGTAAAACGCCACGGAAGTGGTCAGCACATTCCAGGCGAAGCTGGCTGTGGGGAACGGCAGCAGGACAATGGTTCCGGTCCACTTGATGATGGTCCATGCCAGCGCCAGGCGCTTTTCCGCCAGGCTTTCGGTCTGGCTGTCGGTGTCGGCGATCATCCGTTTGATCATGTCGTCATAGAGCCGGTGGGCATCGACGATACGATCGCCGTCTTTGATGCGAATGAAATCAGGGTCATGCTTGCCGCCGCGATGAAGCTCGTCGAAAAACCGCAGGACCCGGCGCTGCCCGTCATGGGCGACGCGAGCGCTGAAATACCGCTGCATTGGCGCCGACGCCAGTAGCTCGGCGAAGTCGGTCAGTGGGCGGAGGCTACGGCCGTCTGGCGCCAGAGGGGTATAGAGCAGCCGGTCATCAGGCTGGCCGAAGTCTTTAAAGATGTACACGCCTTCGACGATCTGACCGTCGATCTTAAACGTCGTCACCGCGCCAACGGCCTTGGTCCTTGGCTGAGCCGAGCTGGGCGAGAGGCCATTGATGATCTGCCGCATTCTGGAGTAGCGAGGCGCGTCCAGATCGCCGCGCAAACAGGCAGTCAGCGCAGCTTCGATCATTTCGTACTGGATGCGCTTGGCGAACAATGATTTGCGCTGCCTGTACAGCGGATGGTGGCGCCCCAAAAAGGATTTGCTCAGAAAATCCATGTACTTGGCACCCAGGTCGGCCTCGCTGATCTGCGTGTCGATGAACTTCACGACACGCACCGGCAGCTTGGTCAGGTTCAGCCCTGTCGACGAATACAGATGAATCTGCGGCCTGTGGCTCAGAACCTCCTCGTCGCCATACATCATCAGGTCTGTCAGCGAACGCAGGTGAGAATGCTCACCGAAGTCAGGGGTGTCGTAATACGGCAGGCTCAGGCCCAGGTACAAGGTATCGGGGTCGATCTGCCGGGTGTATCCCTGACTTCTCAGGTACTTGTTCAAGGCATCGCTCGTCTGTTGATGGACGTAGTCGCGCAGTGTGATCAGCCCCGGACTGAGTCTTGCAAACTCGTTGTTCAAGGCCGCGATGCGAGCTCGCACCTGTGCCAGAACAGCAGGACTTGCATATGACGAGGGCTGGTTCGTCTCTGTTAACGGAACCGACAGCCCTTCGAGGGTGCGCAAAGCTTTCAGATGAACGACCTCACGTAGACGACTTTCAAAATCCACGCCATCGCATTGCACGAAGATGAGACTTTCCGGGCCCCACTGCGTCGGTTTGAGCTCCACGCTGTTGAGCACCGCGTTGATCCTCGCCTCTGCTCGGCCGGCCAGCTGATCATGGAGAAAGCCACGCCCGGCGGTGCTTGCGAACCATTCGCCCACCTGAATGCACAGCTGGCGCCAGGTGCCGAATTCGAAAAAATCCTGGCCGCCCGGGGCACCTGGGGCATACAGCACGAAATGCTCATCAGCCTTGATCTTTTCTTTAAAAACGATCAGATCCCTGAAGCGGCTGTGGCCATCGGCCAGGTGCAGACTGCCCATGATGCGGCTGACGCCAGCCTCTACCATGTCGCCACGGATCAGGTGCAACAACTCATGGCTGCGATCCTCCATCAGGTGCCCTTGCATCAATGCCGCCTGGGCTGCCAGCGCAATGGCACTGTCGCGATGAAGGGTCATGGCGCGCAGGACTTGCTCATCGGTGAACGTCTCCTGCAGAACGGCGACGTGGCGCTGATGCAGATTCAGGTCATCGAGCATCGTGCGCACAAACTGCTCCGAGAATTCGGCATGCAGCTGGCCAGGAGGTGGAGAGAATTCGATGCCATCCTTGGTAAACGGCAGCCCCCTGACGGCGAACTCCAGTAACGAGTGATCGTACTGTGCGGCGAGTGCATCGCCTTCCACCAGATCGATGGTGTCGTGCACCGAGAGTCTCACGTTTCCGGGATCGATGAAACAGCCCAGACGCGCCTGGATATACGTCGTGATCTGCTCATGGGCGAAGCTTTCCAGGGACGCCGCGGCACCCAGCAAGCGCTCGACCTCGCGCTTGCGTTGCTGTTGCGCCTGTTCAAGCCTGAGCAAATACGCCTTTTGTTCAGGATCGGCAAACTTGCGCCAGTGAGGCTCGACCACTTCTCCCGTTTCGGCGAGCAGTGCGTTGAAACGCTGCCCCATCGCATCATCCAAGTGACTGCACTTTCGCACCTGTTCGAGCTGAGCGTGAAAGGCGACGGCTGGCAATTCGCTTGCGTCCTGGTCGAACAGGAACCTGCAGTCTTCCGCCTGTTTATGCTGCAGTCCCTCTACGCACGCTTCGACCAGAGAGTCATGCCTGGCCTCCAACTGCCACGCCTGCGGCTGTACCGGCTCCTCTGCGGCAAGTTGCATCTGGTCGGCAATCAGCAAATGCTCCCGCAGGCCGCCGTCCTGCGCAGCGAGCTTGTCGCTTAGCGCCTGGCGCAACGATTCGACCGACTCGAAACGTTCGACGCCTCGTCCGGGCAGAACCAGAAACACTACGCCAGCAGGCTCATCGCCCTCATGGGGCAACTCGCTGACGACGCAGGCCGACGGTAGCGCCAGATGCCCACCGTCGCCTTTGACACAGGACACGCCGAACACCCCACCAGTCACGGCGCCGATGATGACGCTGTCCAGGCGCTCTCGCTCTGCAAGCGACAGGGCAGTAAAGCACTCACTCAGGGCGAGTTCGCTTTGCAGGGAGAGACGTTGTTGATCGGCCAGAATCTCTGTGGTCGATTGGTACACTTTCGGATCTTCGGGGCTCTGGACCTGTTTACGCCAGAGCGCACTCAGATGAGCCTGATAGGACTCGGCCAGGATGCCTGCAAAACGACCGAGGGCTGTTTCTATTTCCTGCCGCTGGGCGGCCGATAGGGCATATTCGGGGTCCAGCGTATCGTGCCGCGTATAGAAGTTGCCGCCGGGGGCTGACATCACCGATTGACCACTGCGCATGACGTCAATCAGCAGATCAGTCAGCGCCACGGAGCGGAGATCGCCCTGCTCATCGTGGCGGTTGAAAAAAATGGCATCCGGATTGACCACAATCAGATCAAGCTCTGCCTGAAAGTGAAGGAGTCGATCGCGTAGCAGCGTCGAAGCCAGCTGTCGCAGGCTCCAGTTCTGGGTCAATGCATGTTGGCAGCGCGCACTGGCTTCGGCGAACTGCGCCAGGTGCCGGGTGATGTGTTCGTGCTTTTGCGCATCGTGGATGGATGAGGTAACAACAAGATCATTCATGGGTACAGCTCCAATGCAGGTCGCTTGCCTCCACACCGGCATCCAGCCGGAGGAAAATGACGAGCAAGCGACGAAAATGAGTCGCTATGACACCTCGCGTCAGGTATTGACGGGGCATATATATTTATCTAGAGACCGACGCCCGAGAGACAGAACACGTAGGAAATGGCGTTGCAAGACTGTTGTTTTTCGTAGCATTGTTGCCGCAGCGGTAAAACTGCATGTCGCAAATTGCCATGTTTAACTTCACGCCAAGGTACTAACATGCACTCACTTCGCGGCCGCCCTCGCCGCGAACGGGAAATACGGTTCAGGCTGGTTGTTTCGCAATTCCCAGAGACTCGACCGGATTTCCAGGCGTGGATTTTCAAGCTCCTGGATCTCACGCTTTATTGCGCCGCTGCCTTTGCAGCGGCTTTTTTTTGGCGACGCAATACATTTCGTCAATGTGTGGCGTATTTAATATTTCCTTGCCAGCACCGTGATCGACACCACTTGGATTGTGTAGATTTTTCCTACGCAATTATCAGACCCACTCCTACGTCAAGATATGTTTAAAGGTGAGTTGTCGGGGCGTGGCTCATGCGGTCACTGCACCGATAAAACAACAATGACTAATGGAGTTTCATCATGAACAAGAACAAGATGGCGGTGATGTTTCTGGTTGCCAGCACATTCAGCAGCCTCGCCACAGCAGCAAGCCCGACCAGCGGGACAGCCTCCTGCGCCAGAACATCAAGTTCGAACCCTACGAGTATCGCCGCAGCAAGGCAGCAGAAAGTCATATACGGACCTTACACAGTCACCTGCGCTTCGGGTTTACATAGCTTTCAGGTCAGGGGCGCTCCAAATCAACCGCGAGTTTCGATCCAGAAACTCACGCCGGGCGGCTGGTCTTCAGTAACCCCCATGACGAACAACCCATCGGCCCAGCTTGGAGCGGGTACCTATCGTTTGGTGCTGAGCAATACTCACTACAACAACATTCAGAGCTACGCGGTGAGCTATAGCGTCCCTAGGTAAGCCACACCCGAACCGAGCGCAAGGCGCTCGGCTCGGCCCTATATCAACCCCTCACTCACGCACGAATATTCACCAGCGATTTCACCCGTGGTTTTTTTGAATACTCTTCAATGGCCATCAATACCGAAATCGAGGCATTGATCTCTATCAGTTCCCCCTTGGCGACATCATTGCCCTTGAAGGCAGTCCCGCTCAGGCGTACCAATTGTTTGTTCAAAAAATCATAAACATTGATTTCCCTGTCCAGTCCGATGGGCTTCCCTTGCGCATCAAGCTGTAAATCCATAGTTGCTAGTGAATGAGCAAGATCACTGTCAATCAAACCTTCCTCAGCGAGAATATTGGCAAGATCCGCCATCTGTTTATTACTCGTGCGCCTGGGATCAAATCCGCTGAGATCCAGATTCAGGCCTTCGAGTTTTTTGGCAGCCACAATATCACTATCTGCCCAAAATTGACGGATCTTCTGTTTGGCCGCTGCTTCGTGCGGAGCGAGGGTGGATTTGACGCTGAACTGCTCGTTCGAGACAGGATGATAGGTTTTAAAACGCTGCTGTATTTTACTCAAGTTGCTGATCATAAAAACCTCCAAAAGACAGGGTCAATCTTCCGGAGTGTCGGGTTTTGACGGCCGACATTGAGCGTGAAACCGTAAATTCAGCGTCCTTGATTAATTTAGAGACCGTTCCTACAACTTATCAAATAACCTTCCTACAAAAACCGGCCAATTCAATCCTTCGAACCAGCCGTCCTGCCCATCACCCAGCAAACCGCTGCAAATTCGCCATCATCTCCCTCAGCGCCTCGACGTTATCCGCCGGGTGCACCGCGTTGTTGAAATCACCGATGGTGCTCCACTGCGCCGCCACGTCCTCGGGGGTGAAGCCTGCGTGCGGATCGAATCCCGCGCCCAGGCTGCGCTCCCAGCGCACCTTGCCGACCCAGCCGCCGCCGACTTCGTACAGCCCGGCGCTGTCCTGGCATTGCTCGCTGCCCAGGTACACCACCAGCGGGCTGACCAGTTCGGGTTTGAGCAGTTCGAAGACGCTGGCCGGGATCAGGCCTTCGGTCATGCGAGTGCCGCCGGTGGGGGCGATGGCGTTGACTAGGATGTTGTTCTTGCGCCCTTCCAGCGCCAGGGTGCGAGTCAGGCCGTAAAGCCCCAGCTTGGCCATGCCGTAGTTGGACTGGCCGAAGTTGCCGTAGATGCCGGAGGTGGATGCGGTGAAGATCACCCGGCCGTAGTTCTGCTCGCGCAAATGCGGCCAGGCGGCACGCGTGACCTTGTAGGCGCCTTCGACATGAACCCGGTAAACCAGATCCCAGTCGGCGTCTTCCATCTTGGCGAAGCTCTTGTCGCGCAGGATGCCCGCGTTGTTGACCACGACATCAACGCGGCCGAAGGCATCGAGCGCGTTCTCGACGATTTTGTGGCCGTCGGTGACCGAGTCATGGTTGGCCACGGCCTGCCCGCCCAGCTCGCGGATTTCGGCCACCACGCGATCCGCCGCCGATGCGTTGGCGCCTTCGCCGTGGGCAGAACCGCCCAGATCGTTCACCACCACCCGCGCGCCGTGGCGGGCGAACAGCAAGGCGTGGGCGCGGCCCAGACCGCCACCGGCGCCGGTGACGACCACCACTTTGTCTTCGAAACGTACCGACTCGCTCATGGCTCTTCTCCCCTTTTCAGTCAGGCGAGTGTCGGCCAGTCACGCAGCGGTCACAATCAATACGAGGCGCTCTGAATGGTGCTCGATAACGCAAAGGGATGATTGGCCGCAGCGCTGTTGTGCACAACCCGCAGCGGCGTAATGGTCGGCAGTTTTGCCTCGCAGGCGGCGCGAAACTCATCGTAAAGGCTCAAGACCAGCGTTGGCGCCTCGATGTGCGGGTAGCGGCCGACGGACGGAATCAGCACAGTGTCGGGATCGGGCACCAGCTCGCGATAACGCTCGACCATGTGCCGCCCGGACACCGGATCCCGGGCACCGTTGATGAAGCGCATCGGCACGCGGCTGTGCTGCATCGCCCTGACCCAACGCTCACGCTGACGGATCCGCTCGGGGATGTAGCTGACCAACCGATAGAGGATGTGATGGCCCTGATTGGCGGCGATCAGGCTCCAGAAATCATCCAGCTCGCTTTCGCTGGGGCGCGTGTCGGGGCCGAAGATGCGGCTGAAATCCCGATCCAGGCTGCAGCGGTTGAACACCCGGCCGAACAGCCAGCCAATCGGGCTGAGCAGCAGTTTCTGAATGCGCAGCGCCCGATGGGTTTCCGGAAACAGCCCGCCGTTGAGAAACACGCAACTGGCCATCTGGAATCGGTTTTCAGCGTGACGGGCCAGCAGTTCCTGCGCCACGCTGTCGCCGTAGTCATGGGCCAGCACGTGCACCGGTTGCGCCACTTCAAGGTGCTCGAGCAAGGCCTGCTGCAGATCGGCCTGTTCGACGAGGCTGTAATCGTGGTCGCGAGGTTTGTCCGAATCGCCGAAGCCCAGCATGTCGCAGGCGATCACCCGATAACGTCGCGACAGCGGCTGCCAGAGGTAATGCCAGTCCCAACTGGCTGTGGGAAAGCCGTGGATCAGCAGCAGCGGCTCCCCCTGCCCGGCCGCCCAATAGCGAATGTTGCGCCCCCGAAACGAGAAGTCGTGTCCGCGGGTGCGCCAGACACACAGCGGAATCTGCGCCAGGCTCATTAACGCCAGGCTCCTGGCTTGCACGGTTCGGCTTGCATGATCGGTGTCCCTCCGGCAGCTGATCTGCTCTCATGAGTGAGCAGTCTAGTCAGCCTTGCAGGAACCGGTACTCGCCTTGGCAGCCACGTTAGTGGCTTGGCGAGTCAGCCGTTGCCGACCCGCGCTTGAACCTCTGCGCTCAGGCGTGCAAATGGCTGACGAAATCCGCGAGCCAAGGCTCGGCATCGGTCTCAGGCGTGACCGTCTCGCTGGCGTCCAGACGCAGCATGTCTTGCACCTCGCGCACGCCAAGCTCCAGAAACAGCTCGCGCATCTGCTCGCCACCGCCGCAGAAGGTCTCGCCGTAACTGGCGTCACCCAGCGCAATCACACCGCCGGGCAAGCCGCGCCAGGCGGCAGGCAGCACGTCGCGGATCTGCGAATACAGCGGCTGCAGGTTGTCAGGCAATTCACCCAGCCCGGTGGTGGAGGTGACGGCCAGCAAGGCCTCGGGCGCAAAGGCCTGCAGATCGGCCAAGGTTGCCCGTGAATTGAAATACACCTCGTGACCGGCGTCCTTGATGATCTGCTGGGCGTGCCGGGCGACTTCTTCGGCCGAGCCGTATACGGAGCCCGAAACAATGGCGACTTTCATGCTGTGATCCTGATCCTGTGGATAAGTAAAAACGTGCGGCATTATGCCCCAGACCTACACAATGTTTTAGAATGCTGGCCTTGCGATACCTGCTTGGGAGCCTGTGATGATTAGCGCAAAACTGATGCAGATGGTGGTCGACGCCTCGAATGACGGGATCGTCGTTTCCGAGAAAGAAGGAGACGATAACATTCTCATTTACGCCAACAAGGCGTTCGAGCGACTGACCGGATTCAGTAGCGACGAAATCCTCTATCAGGACTGCCGCTTCCTGCAGGCCGATGATCGCGATCAGCCCGCGCGGCGTGTCATCCGCGAAGCCCTGAAGAAAGGCCAGCCCTGCCGTCAGATTCTGCGCAACTATCGCAAGGACGGGACGTCTTTCTGGAATGAGCTGTCGATCACGCCGGTGTTCAACGACGCCGAAAATGCCATGTATTTCATCGGCATCCAGAAAGACGTGACCGAACAGGTGCTGGCGCAACAGAAAGTGGTCGAATTGCAGGACGAACTGGCGCAAGCTCGCCTTGAGATCGAAGCCCTGCGGCGCAAAATTCAGTAACAGACGAACGGCAGCAACCAAAAAGCGAATGTACTGTCTGCTTTTTCAATAACCGGTTAATCGAGCTTGACCATGCAGCGCGACAATATCCTCACGCAGGATGAGCTGGACTTCATCCAGAACATGCAGCACAACCCCAAGCTGAACCTGCGCGACAAGTCCCGCAGCCTGGTGGTCAATGGCGGCGTGCAAATCCAGGATCTGCTGACGCGTCTGGCTGCCCATGAGCAAGTGACGATTCAGGCCCAGTTCGACAACCAGCAGATGACCTTTCCGCTGCACCTGGTCGAGGATGAATTCCACGCGCTGCATCTGGAACTCGGCGCGCCGAGCATCTTCGAGGAAGGCCCGAGGATTCGCCCGTGGCGCCTGATCCTGCCGCAGCCTGTCGCGCTGGAGACGGAAAAGGGCTCACTGACCGCCTTGTGGGCCCACGAAATTTCCTTCAAGGGCATCCTGCTGGAAATCCGCAAGGCGACCAAACCGCCCAAGTATTTCTCGGCCTGGTTCAATCCCGGCGGCATGGCGCCGATCGCCCTGCGCGGCACCTTCGAGCGCCTGACCGAGCAAGGTCTCGCCGCGTACCGCCTGAGCCAGGGCAATAAAGACGAGACCGAGCGTCTGCGCCAGTACATCCTTCAGGAACACCGCAAGATCCATCCTTCGATGCATCTTTAAAGAAAGCGCAACGATCTGTAGGAGCGCGCTTGCCCGCGATTGCATTCTTCCAGATGTCACCATGGGGAATGACACACCGCAATCGCGGGCAAGCGCGCTCCTACAGTGGTAATCGCCGTGCTCAGGTATCGAGTTTTCCAGCCAAAAACTGCTGCAAGCGCTCGCGCATGAGCATGCCGTTGCTGCCCAGGCACGCGATCGGCGAGCCCTTGAGGTCATCCTGCGCCATATCGGCCAACTCGCCTGCCAGCACCATCGGACACCCCAGCCCCATGCCCAGCTTGATCAGGCGCCTGGGTAGCTCGCTGGTGGGTTTCTGATGGGAGAAAAGCACCAGGGCATCGGGGCGAATCCTGCTACACACCAGATTCAGCTCCTCAAGCGGCTGGCCGGGTGCCAGGACACTGATCAGCGTCTGCGGGGTGGACATCAATAACGCGGCCACCCACAACTCAAGTTCTTTGCAGGAGCCCGGCAGCGAGGCCAGCACCACATGCCGAGCCACATCCGTGCAGGCAGACTGCAAACGCTGCAGCGTACGGGTGCGCAGATAAGTGTCGAAGAACAGCCATTCGCTGACCTGCCCGCAGGATTCGTTACGCGCGGCGAAGTCGTGCCAGACAGGCATGAGCACGTCCTCATACGCCTGTGCCAGCGGATAGGCGCTGAGCACCTGCTTCAACAGCTGATCGAGCAGGGTTTCATTGAAATCAGACGCGGCCTGCCGGAGGCGATCCTGCCAGGCGCGATGTCCTGAGCTGTCGATGACACCGCGCGGCCCCCGTGTTCTGGCGTCCTGATCCCGAGTAGCAGCCAGAATCCGGCCGACCTTGCTGACCGCAACGCCGCGTTCGATCCAGCCCATGATGCTGCGAATGGTTTCGACGTCGGTACTGGAATACAGGCGATGACCGCCTTCGGTACGAACCGGCGCGATCAGGCCGTAGCGGCGCTCCCAGGCCCGCAGCGTGATCGGGTTGACGCCGGTGATGCGCGACACTTCGCGGATGGGGAGCAGGTCATCGGCTAGAAGCCCCTCGACAGACGATGGGGTACCGAGCGATTGAGCCATGTGAATGTCTGTCGCCAAGTCAATAAAGAGGCGCCAATTGTACATCCACCCCCCGTCGTCAAATGTGTCCGGACTACAGGAAATTCTGAAATTTCACACAAATTCGGGAATAATCCTTGCTTGCTTCGTCTATCGAAGCCGACGCACCGCCACCACCCCGGCGCCGCGCCTGTGACTTCCTTATCCGGGAATCTCACTCGTCTTATCGGAGATACATAATGTCTACCTCACCCGTCACGCTGATGGTCGCCCGTCGCGTCGCCCACGGCCAGTATCAGGCGCTGATGACCTGGCTGCGCGAAGGCGAACAACTGGCCACCGACTTCCCCGGTTACCTGGGCTCCGGCGTGCTCGCTCCGCCTCCAGGCGACGACGAATTCCAGATCATTTTCCGCTTCGCCGACGAAGCCACGATGCACGCTTGGGAGCATTCGGCCTCCAGACGCTCCTGGTTGGTGCGCGGCAGCGGGCTTTTTGCCAAGAACTCGACCCACCGCGTGCGCGGCATGGACGGCTGGTTCGGCACCGTTGGCCAGCGCCCGCCGCGCTGGAAACAGGCTGTGGCGATCTGGCTGGCGTTCTTCCCGGTCTCGCTGATTTTCAATTACGTGCTCGGCCCGCTGCTCACGCAGTTCGAGCTGGTACCGCGGATCATGATCAGCACGCTGATTCTCACGCCGCTGATGGTGTTCTGGTTCATTCCCTTGTCCACGCATCTGTTGTCGGGATGGCTGCACAGCGATGCGCCGGTGCCAGCGGCCCAAACCGAATCAGCGTCCACCTGATCCGGTTTTGTCGGCGCAATGCTGAACCTGTGGGAGCCGGCTTGCTGGCGAATGCGTTTTGCGACTCAAAGGCGATGTTGATTGATCTATCGCATTCGCCAGCAAGCCGGCTCCCACAAGATCGTATTGACTCGCGCCCTTTGGCCGGGCCGCGACAGTTGTACAGCCCCACCCATTGGGTTAACTTTGCCCTCAGACGGCTGCGGTTGATGGCGCATTGAAACCAGGCGGCTGTCAGCGACTTCCCTTCCCGATCAACGCGTGAGCAGCCATGGCCTCCTCGATTGCCCCTGTCCTGATCACTGGCGCCGGCCAGCGCGTCGGGCTGCTGTGTGCAGAGCGATTGCTGCAGGATGGCCAGCCGGTGATCTTCACCTACCGCACCGAGCGCCCCGGCGTTCAGCGGCTCAGGGATCTGGGCGCAGTGGCGATCAAGGCAGATTTTTCATCGCAGGAAGCGGTCATGGCCTTCATCGAGCGCTTGAAGGAGGAAACGGACAGCCTGCGCGCCATCGTGCACAACGCCTCCGAATGGCTGGCCGAAACGACAGACGATCAAGGTGATGCCTTCCTGAGCATGTTCAACGTGCACATGCTCGCGCCCTACCTGATCAACCTGCACTGCGCCGAGCTGCTGCAACGCGCAACGCTCGCCGACATCGTTCACATCAGCGACGACGTCACGCGCAAGGGCAGCAGCAAACACCTGGCCTATTGCGCCAGCAAGGCCGGCATGGAGAACCTGACGCTGTCGTTCGCGGCGAAGTTCGCTCCGCATATCAAGGTCAACGGCATCGCTCCGGCCATGCTGATGTTTCAACCCGACGACGACGCGCAATACCGTACCCGCACGCTGGCCAAGTCGGCCCTGGGCATCGAACCCGGCGCCGAAGTGATTTACCAGAGCCTGCGTTATCTGTTGGACTGCCCGTACGTCACCGGCACCACACTGACCGTAAACGGTGGACGGCACGTCAAGTAAGCCGCCCCGAGGAACCCTTTGATGACACTGTCACTGCCTGAGCACTATCGTGAAATCCTGGTTGGCCTTGGCGAGGACCCGCAGCGCGAAGGCCTGCTGGACACCCCCAAGCGCGCGGCCAAGGCCATGCAGTACCTGTGTCATGGCTATGAGCAGACGCTGGAAGAAATCGTCAACGGCGCGCTGTTCGCCTCTGACAACGACGAGATGGTGATCGTCAAGGACATCGAACTCTATTCGCTGTGCGAGCATCACCTGCTGCCGTTCATTGGCAAGGCCCATGTCGCCTACATTCCCACCGGCAAGGTACTGGGCCTGTCGAAAATCGCGCGGATCGTCGACATGTACGCCCGCCGCCTGCAGATCCAGGAAAACCTCACCCGACAGATCGCCGACGCGGTGCAGAGCGTGACCAGCGCCGCTGGGGTGGCGGTTGTCATCGAGGCTCAGCATATGTGCATGATGATGCGCGGCGTCGAGAAGCAGAACTCGACCATGAACACCTCGGTGATGCTCGGCGCCTTCCGCGAATCGACCACGACCCGCATGGAATTTCTGCAACTGATCGGACGGAGCAAGTAAGTCATGGCCAGACTCGAACCAGGCACCGCGCGCATCCGGGTCAAGGACCTGTGCCTGCGCACCTATATCGGGATCAACGAGGATGAAATCCTCAACAAGCAGGACGTGCTGATCAACCTGACGATCCTCTACGCGGCCCAGGAAGCGGTGCGCGACAACGACATCGATCACGCACTCAACTACCGCACCATCACCAAATCGATCATTCATCACGTCGAAAGCAACCGCTTCGCGCTGCTTGAGCGCCTGACCCAGGAAGTCCTGGATCTGGTCATGGCCCATGAGGCCGTACAGTACGCCGAGGTGGAAGTCGACAAGCCCCACGCGCTGCGCTTTGCCGAGTCGGTGTCGATTACCCTGGCCGCCGAGCGCTGAGCGCCTTTAGAATCCGCAGCACTTTTACATGCAGAGCCCATCATGACCGAGCAACAACGCCTGGAACTCGAAGCCGCCGCCTTTCGCCGCCTGGTCGCGCACCTGGACAGCCGCAAGGACGTGCAGAACATCGACCTGATGAACCTGTCCGGCTTCTGCCGCAACTGCCTGTCCAAATGGTACAAGGCCGCCGCCGACGAGAAGCAGATCGACATCAGCCTCGACGACGCCCGCGAAGTGGTTTACGGCATGCCGTACAGCGAGTGGAAATCCCTCTACCAGAAAGAAGCCAGCGCCGAGCAGCAAGCCGCGTTCGCCAAGGAAAAAAAAGCATGACTGATTTGAACACCCTGCGCGCCAGCCTCAAGAGCGGCGAACACGTTTTCGCCGATACCCTGGCGTTCGTGGCCGCGCACTATGACTACCAGCCTCAGGCGTTCAGCAACGGCCCGGTGGAAAACGCCGCTGGCCAGAACGAAGGCTCCTGCAAGACCCTGGGCCTGGCCGTGCTGGAAGGACTGAGCGATGAAGAAGCGCTGCTGGCGTTTGGCGAACACTACCGCTCGGTTGTGGCCACGCCGGAAGGCAGCGACCATGGCAACATTCGCGCGCTGATCGCGCATGGTCTGGCGGGCGTGAAATTCAGCGCGCAGCCATTGACCCGCAAGGCCTGATACGATCTGTTGGAGCGAATTTATTCGCGAATGATCTGCCAGACGATATAAATGTGTCGCCGGGTTCGTCTTTTCGCGAATGAATTCGCTCCTACAGGGACAACGTCCTCAAGATCGCTGCTGCTACGGGGCGCGGTGATGGCGTAGCGCACGAGCATGGGGTGCTAGGGGGCGAGCGTTCAATGAGATGCCCAACGCGCAGGCACAAAAAAACCGGCTCAATCGAGCCGGTTTTTTGTTTGGAGCACCTAATCAGAACGAAGCGTTCGCCAGGCCGTCCAGGTAACGCTCAACGTCCAGTGCGGCCATGCAGCCTGCGCCGGCCGAGGTGATCGCCTGACGGTACACGTGGTCAGCCACGTCACCTGCCGCGAACACACCCTCGACGCTGGTGGCGGTCGCATTGCCTTCACGGCCGCCGTTGACGACCATGTAGCCGTCTTTCAGCGCCAGCTGGCCGTCGAACAGCGAGGTGTTCGGCGTGTGGCCGATGGCGATGAATACGCCGTCGACTTTCACTTCGTCGAAGCTGCCGTCGTTGTTTTTCAGGCGCGCGCCGGTGACACCCATGTTGTCGCCCAGCACTTCGTCCAGGGTCGCGTTCAGCTTGAGCTCGATCTTGCCTTCGGCGACACGGGCGTGCAGCTTGTCGATCAGGATCTTCTCGGCGCGGAAGGTATCGCGGCGGTGCACCAGGGTCACTTTGCTGGCGATGTTGGCCAGGTACAGCGCCTCTTCCACCGCCGTGTTACCACCACCGACCACGGCCACCGGCTTGTTGCGATAGAAGAAACCGTCGCAGGTCGCGCAGGCCGAAACGCCCTTGCCCATGAACGCCTCTTCGGACGGCAGACCCAGGTAGCGGGCGCTGGCGCCGGTGGCGATGATCAGCGCGTCACAGGTGTAGGTGCCGCTGTCGCCCTTGAGGCTGAACGGTTTGCCCGCCAGGTCGACCGCGTTGATATGGTCGAAAATGATCTCGGTCTCGAAACGCTCGGCGTGCTCGCGCATGCGCTCCATCAGCACCGGGCCGGTCAGGCCATGGGGGTCGCCCGGCCAGTTGTCGACTTCGGTGGTGGTGGTCAGCTGACCGCCGGCCTGCATGCCGGTGATCAGCAGAGGCTTGAGGTTGGCGCGTGCCGCATAGACCGCAGCGCTGTAACCGGCAGGGCCGGAGCCGAGAATAATCACTCGGGAATGACGTACATCGGACATGACACACTCCTATTGACCGGCCAACGTTTACCTGTGGTCGGAGTTACAGTTTTCGAACCGGCGCATCTGTACGCATACCGGCGCATCTATAAAGGATGGGCGACTGCTCGCAGCGAGGCGCGCCGCCCTTCCTGGAATCTGGATGCTGCGACTCGCGTCGCAGCAAGGGTCTTACAGGCTCTTGGCGTTTTCAGCCAGGTAGTCGGCAACGCCCGAAGCGTCAGCCTTCATGCCTTTCTGGCCTGGACGCCAGCCAGCAGGGCAGACTTCGCCGTGCTGTTCGGTGAACTGCAGGGCTTCGACCAGCCGCACCATGTCGTCGACGTCGCGGCCCAGTGGCAGGTTGTTCACGACCTGATGCTGAACCACACCGTTCTGGTCGATCAGGAACGAACCGCGCAGCGCAACGCCGTCTTCGTGTTCGATACCGTAGGCGCGAGTGATCTCGTGCTTGATGTCGGCCACCATGGTGAACTGGACCGGACCGATGCCGCCCTGATTCACCGGGGTGTTGCGCCAGGCGGCGTGGGTGAAGTGCGAGTCGACGGAAACGCCGACCACTTCTACGCCCAGGTCGCGGAATTTAGCGATGCGGTTGTCGTGGGCGATGATTTCCGATGGGCACACGAACGTGAAGTCCAGCGGCCAGAAGAACAGCACGACGTATTTGCCACGCAGGGAGGACAGCTGGAAGCTGTCGACGATCGAACCGTCACCCAGGACTGCCGCTGCGGTGAAATCAGGGGCTTGTTTGTTTACCAGAACGCTCATCAAAACTCCTTCGAGGTTCAAAGTGAATGGGAATAGGTCTAAAAGTTGCCCGCAAGCTTATCGGGGCCGCGAAGATTAAGGAAATATCGATTCACAATCCAGCTCATAGACCGCACCTATTCCGACAAAGCGTGTCGCAGGGGATGTGGATAGGACTTTACCCGCGCCAGATTGTTTCGGCGAATGTCACCGCAGCGATCGCGCTTCCGCCCCTTGCGCAAAGCCGGTAAGGTCGGCGCGATTCCAACGTTTGGAGGCCCACATGCCTGCACCCGCCCTGTCTGGCCCGCAATACCTGCGCGAAGGTTTGAAACTGGTCCTGAGCCCCAGCCTGCGCCTGTTCGTCCTGCTGCCGCTGACCATCAACCTGGTGCTGTTCGGCGCCCTGATCTATTTCGCCGGCCACGAGTTCAGGCTCTGGGTCGACTCGTTCATGCCCACCCTGCCCAGCTGGCTGAGCTTTCTCAACTACATCCTCTGGCCGCTGTTCGTGGTGCTGGTGGTGCTGATGGTGTTCTTCACCTTCACCATGATCGCCAACGTCATCGCCGCGCCGTTCAACGGCTTCCTCGCGGAAAAGGTCGAAGTGGTGGTGCGCGGCACCGATGATTTCCCCGCGTTCAGCTGGGGCGAACTGGTGGCGATGGTCCCGCGCACCTTCGGCCGCGAGATGCGCAAACTGGGATACTTCCTGCCCCGCGCCATCGGCCTGTTCATCCTGTCGTGGATCCCCGTGGTCAACATCATCGCCGCACCGCTGTGGCTGCTGTTCGGCGTCTGGATGATGGCCATCCAGTACATCGACTACCCGGCGGACAACCACAAGATGAGCTGGCAAGACATGCTCGCCTGGCTGCGGGCCAAGCGCTGGCAGAGCATGAGCTTTGGCGGCATGGTCTATCTGGCGCTGCTGATCCCCGTGGTCAACATCCTGATGATGCCGGCAGCGGTGGCCGGAGCGACGTTGTTCTGGGTCCGCGAGCGTGGCGCAGAGGTACGGGTGCCGCAAGCGAGCTGAATAGATCAAGGCCTCTGACGAGGCCTTTTTTCTGCCCGAAAAAATTCAGACAAGTCTTACAAAAGTCTTCCATACATCCCACGCACCACCTGTTCAACCATGGACCCGCCCCTAACAGGCGACCGGCCTTCGCCGGCCCACGCTTTTTATCGTCGGGAGTTTCAGACCATGGAATCGAACCGCATCACCTCAGCGAACGTCCCTGCATCGACGCTGCTCAAGCCAAAACCCAAACCCGAACCCAACGCCCCCAAGTTCCTGCAGGCACTGGCGGAGGCGATGGAAAACCCACCATCAAAAACGCTCAAGGCAGAACCGGCCAATCTTTCAAGACTGGTAAGACCGCGCTCGCATCTGGATCTGGTGAGCCTTAATCCAGTGCAGACCAGCTACATCCCCGAGGCTGCGGCGCTGGAGAAAGTGGGCACGTCGCGGATTGTGCCGTTTGTGACGGGAAATGGCGGTTGAGACAAAGCGTGTACTGCCAACTCAGGCGGATCTGCGATCAGATTCGCCTTCCAGACTAGCGTCGTCACAAATCCATCACCCAACCGCCACACAAGCGCAACGCGCGGCTCAGAAACTGGCTGTCATGAGTAAATCCCTGCGCATTACCCTGATCACCGAAACCTACGCACCCGAGATTAATGGTGTGGCCAACACGCTGAGCCGGTTGTGCGATGGCTTGCGCTTGCGCGGGCATCGGGTGGAGGTGATTCGGCCGCGGCAGAGCGAGGATGAATTGCGCGCTGCCGGGGACGATCTGATGCTGTGTCGCGGCTGGCCGATTCCGGGGTATCCGGGGTTGCAGTGGGGGCAGTCGTCGATGCACAAGCTGCTGCGGCGCTGGACGCGCAACCGGCCGGATGTGTTGTACATCGCCACGGAAGGGCCGCTGGGGCTTTCGGCACTGCGGGCGGCACGGCGGCTGCGCATCGCGATCGTCAGTGGGTTTCACACCAATTTTCAGCAGTACACGCGCCCCTATGGCCTGGGGTTCGTCACGCGGATTCTGACCAACTACCTGCGCTGGTTTCATAACCGCTCAAATGCCACGCTGGTGCCCAGTGTCAGCCAGAAGACCGAGCTCGAGCGGCGCGGTTTCGAGCGGCTGGAATTGCTGTCGCGGGGCGTGGATTGTCAGCTGTTCCACCCGTCCAAGCGCTCGACGTTCCTGCGCGAAGCTTGGGGCCTTGAAGCCGGTGACACCGCAGTGTTGCATGTGGGGCGGCTGGCTCAGGAGAAGAACCTCGGCCTGCTCAAGGTCAGTTTCGACAAGCTGACCAGCGCCTATCCCGACAAGAAGCTCAAGCTGGTGATCGTCGGCGACGGCCCCATGCGCGCGCCGCTGGAGCAACAGCTGCCTGATGCAATCTTCTGCGGCACCCAGCGCGGCGAAGCGTTGGCGGCTCACTATGCCTCGGGCGATCTGTTTCTGTTCCCCAGCCTGACCGAGACCTTTGGCAACGTGGTGCTCGAAGCCCTCGCCTCCGGATTGGGGGTGGTGGCGTACGATCAGGCGGCCGCCGCCCAGCATATTCGCCACGGCCACAATGGCGCGCTGGCGATGCCGGAGGATGAAGAAGGCTTTATCGATGCCGCCTGCTGGATGCTCGAAGACGACGAGACCTTGAGGCGAGTGCGGCTCAACGCCCGGCAACACGCCAGCCGTCAGGGCTGGAGCGGGGTCATCGATGCGTTCGAGGGGTATCTGCGCAATGCGAGCGAGTTGCGCAATGGGGTGGTGTTGGGCATTTGAAGGCGTGAGCCTTGCGTAGCAGCCGGGCTTGCCCGCGGGAGCGATCTCGAGGACGCCCCCGCCGGCAAGCCGTGCTGCTACAGAAAAACCAGCATCCGCTTACACCAACTTGCCCAACGCATCCCGGCTGAACGGCAGGATGTCTTCCTCGCGGCCGTCACGCACTTTCACCGCCCAGTCCGGATCGACCAGCAGCGCACGCCCCACCGCCACCAGATCGAACTCGTCGTCGCCCAGGCGCTTGAGCAGGTTTTCAAGGCTCGCGGGTTTGGCCACCTTGTCGGTATTGACCATGAACTGCAGAAACTCGCCATCCAGGCCCACGCTGCCCACGGTGATGGTCGGCTTGCCGGTGAGCTTGCGCGTCCAGCCGGCCAGGTTCAGGTCGGAACCTTCGAACTCCGGCTCCCAGAAACGCCGCGTCGAGCAGTGGAAAATATCCACGCCTGCGTCAGACAGCGGCTTGAGGAACGCGCCCAAGGCTTCCGGCGTTTCGACCAGGCGCGCGCTGTAGTCCTGCTGTTTCCACTGCGAGTAACGGAAGATGATCGGGAAATCAGGGCCCACGGCAGCGCGGACGGCCTGGATCAGCTCGATGGCAAAACGCGAGCGCTGGGCCAGATCGCCACCGTATTCATCGGTGCGCTGGTTGGTGCCTTCCCAGAAGAACTGGTCGACGATGTAACCGTGGGCGCCGTGGATTTCCACGCCATCCATGCCGATGGCCTGCGCATCCTTGGCCGCCTGGGCGAACGCGGCGATGACCTCGTCGATGTCCTGTTTGCTCATGCCATGAACGACGACATTGCCGTCCTTGAGCTTCTCGGTCGGGCCATAACCCGGAACGCTGGCGTCAGGCTCGGTGCCGAGACGACGCACCGCCCCCACGTGCCACAGTTGTGGGACGATCTTGCCGCCTTCGGCGTGAACCGCATCCACCACTTGCTTCCAGCCAGCGAGCGCCGCTTCTCCGAAGAACTGCGGAACATTCGGATAGCCGTTGGAGGCCTTGTGGCCCACCGTGGTGCCTTCGGTGATGATCAGCCCGACGCCTGCAGCGGCGCGACGACGGTAGTACTCGATGACCTTGGCATTGGGTACGCCACCGGGGGAGAACGAGCGGGTCATCGGCGCCATCACCACGCGGGTCGGCAACTCCAGGCTGCCCAGGTGGAACGGTTTGAACAAGGCTTTGACTGGCATGCAAGCGTCCTCGGCATGGAAAATATTATTCAGGTAATACAGGATGAGCCGAATGCGCCGCGATGCCCAGCACTATTGATTGGAGTGATTAAGGTCAAGAAACGCGCGAAACGGGTGCTCGCGGCGTGGCGGAATAAAAACGATCTCTGTAGGAGCGAATTCATTCGCGAATGGCTCTAACCGACGATACATCTAAGTCGCCTTACCTTTTTTCGCGAATGAATTCGCTCCTACAGGGGTTGCGAATCTGATTCAATGCAGCGCTTTTTCGATCGCCTGGATCACTGCAGGATCATCCGGCGTGGTCCGTGGCGAGAAACGCGCCAGCACCCGGCCGTCCTGACCGACCAGAAACTTTTCGAAGTTCCAGGTGATGTCGCCGGGAAACTCGGCGCCTTCGCCGGCCAGCATCTGATACAGCCGGTGGCGATGAGGGCCGTTCACGTCGAGCTTGTCGCCCAGCGGGAAGGTCACGCCATAGTTGAGCGAGCAGAACGCCTGGATTTCTTCCTGAGTACCAGGCTCCTGGCCGGCGAACTGGTTGCAGGGCAAGCCCAGAACGCTGAAGCCTTTGTCCTTGTACTGCTGGTAGAGGTTTTCCAGTGCTGCGTACTGAGGTGTGAGGCCGCATTTGGACGCCACATTGACCACCAGGACCACTTTGCCTTTGAGCGGCGCGAGAGGCAGTTCCTGGCCATCCAGAGCTTTTAATTTCAGGTCGTGAAATATACTCATGACGAACTCCCCTGATAAACGTTGGCCTGAAAAAAGCGCCCTGTCGGGTCGCGAAAACAAGAAGGTTTTCGCAACGACCCGCGAGGACGCCTGGCCAGCTAAGTGAAGCTTAGCAGGACAAATCAGTGGTGATGGCCACCTTCGCCATGCACGTGACCGTGGGCGACTTCTTCCTGGCTGGCATCACGAACGGCAACGATTTTCACCTGGAAATTCAGGCGCTGACCGGCCAGCGGGTGGTTGCCGTCGACAGTGACTTCGTCGCCGTCCAGGTCACGAATGGTGACGATCTGCATCTGGCCGTCCGGAGCGGATGCGTGGAACTGCATGCCCACTTCCAGTTCGTCGACGCCTTCGAACATGCTGCGGTCCAGGGTGCTGACCAGCTCGGCGGAGTACTCGCCGTAAGCGTCTTCAGGCTCGATGGCGACCTTGAGCTCGTCACCGACATCCTTGCCTTCCAGTGCCTTTTCCAGACCCGGGATGATGTTGCCTGCACCGTGCAGGTAAACCAGCGGCGCGCCGCCGGACGAGCTGTCGATGACCTCACCAGCGTCGTTGGTCAGGGTATAGTCAATGGAGACAGCCTTGTTGGCGGCGATCGGCATGGGGCAAGACCTTTTGCAAAAAGAGATATGAGCGAACAAGTCTAACCAAGCCCTCGCGCGAAAGCGAACGCAACTCAGACGGACGGCCCCGATTGCGCGACTCCCCATTGCCTGTGAGCGACACCACCATTACCGGCTTTCATCAGGACGACGACGGGCACTGGGTGGTGGAGCTTGCGTGCGGCCATACCCAGCACCTGCGCCACCAGCCGCCCTGGCAATCCCGGGCCTGGGTCCTCGATGCTCGCCTGCGCGAGGAAAAAATAGGCCAATCCTTTCACTGCGGCTGGTGCGCGCAGGGGCCTGTTGACGATAACCTTGTGCCCCGTTGAGGCGCTGCGACTGAACAGCGCCCGGTTTTATTCGGTCCACTGGCACAACTGATGCCGTGACCCTTGCACGCTCACTTTCGAGAAGCCCGCATGCAGACTTTTTTTATCGCGCCCACAGACTTCGGTGTGGGTTTGACGTCCATCAGCCTGGGGCTGGTGAGAACCCTGGAGCGCGCCGGACTCAAAGTCGGCTTTTTCAAACCCATCGCCCAGCCGCATCCCGGCGATCTCGGCCCCGAGCGCTCCACCGAACTGGTCGCCCGGACACACGGCCTGCGCCCGCCCAAGCCGCTGGCCCTGGCCCATGTCGAGCGCATGCTCGGTGAAGGCCAGCTCGATGAACTGCTCGAAGAAATCATCAACCTATACCAACAGGCTTCGGTCGGCCGCGACGTGCTGATCGTCGAAGGCATGGTGCCGACCCGCAGCGCCAGCTACGCCGCGCGGGTCAACCTGCACATGGCCAAGGCACTGGATGCCGAGGTGATTCTGGTCTCGGCGCCGGAGAATGAAGTGCTGACCGAGCTGTCCGGCCGCGTCGAGTTGCAGGCGCAGATGTTCGGTGGACCGAAAGACCCCAAAGTGCTCGGCGTGATCCTCAACAAGGTGCGCACCGATGAAAGCATGGAAGCGTTTTCGGCGCGTCTGCGGGAGCACTCGCCACTGCTGCGCAGCGGTGATTTCCGCCTGCTGGGCTGCATTCCGTTTCAGGCCGATCTGAACGCTCCGCGCACCCGCGATGTGGCCGAGTTGCTCGGCGCCCAGGTGATCAACGCAGGGGATTACGAACAGCGGCGCATGTCGAAAATCATCCTCTGCGCGCGCACCGTGCTCAACACCCTGGAGCTGCTCAAGCCGGGCGTGCTGGTGGTGACACCGGGTGATCGCGACGACATCATTCTGGCGGTGAGCATGGCGACCATGAATGGCGTGCCACTGGCCGGCCTGTTGCTGACCAGCGACACCCGCCCCGACCCGCGCCTGATGGAGCTGTGCCGCGGCGCCTTGCAGGCCGGGCTACCGGTGCTGTCGGTGAGCACCGGCTCTTACGACACCGCCAACCAGCTCAATCAGCTGAATAAGGAAATCCCCATCGATGACCGCGAGCGCGCGGAAATCATCACCGATTTCGTCGCCAGCCACCTGGATGCCGACTGGTTGAGCCAACGCTGCGGCACGCCGCGGGAGATGCGCCTGTCGCCGGCGGTGTTCCGCTATCAGCTGATCCAGCGCGCGCAGAATGCCAACAAGCGCATCGTCCTGCCCGAAGGCGCCGAACCGCTGACCGTGCAGGCTGCGGCCATCTGCCAGGCCCGAGGCATCGCTCGCTGCGTGCTGCTGGCCAAACCTGAAGAAGTGCATGCCGTTGCCCGCGCCCAGGGCATCGAGCTGCCGCCGGGGCTGGAAATTCTCGACCCGGATGAAATCCGCGAGCGTTACGTGGCGCCGATGGTCGACCTGCGCCGGGCGAAAAACCTCAACGCGCCAATGGCCGAACAACAACTGGAGGATCCGGTGGTGATCGGCACCATGATGCTGGCGCTCGACGAGGTCGATGGCCTGGTGTCGGGGCTTGTGCATTCGACCGCCAACACCATTCGCCCCGCCCTGCAACTGATCAAAACCGCACCGGGTTGCACCCTGGTGTCGTCGGTGTTTTTCATGCTGTTTCCCGAGCAGGTGCTGGTCTACGGCGACTGCATCATGAACCCGCATCCGACGGCCCGGGAGCTGGCGGAAATCGCCGTGCAGAGCGCGGACTCCGCTGTCGCCTTCGGCCTGTCGCCGCGGGTGGCGATGATCAGCTATTCCAGCGATCACTCGGCGGTGGGCGAAGAAGTGGAAAAGGTCCGCGAAGCCACCCAACTGGCCCAGGAAACCCAGCGCAGCCTGTTGATCGACGGCCCGTTGCAATACGACGCCGCCGCCAACGAAAACGTCGCCCGGCAACTGGCGCCGGACAGCCCCGTGGCCGGGCGCGCCAACGTGTTCGTGTTCCCGGACCTCAACACCGGCAACACCACGTACAAAGCCGTGCAACGCAGCGCCGACTGCGTGAGCCTGGGCCCGATGCTGCAAGGCCTGCGCAAGCCGGTCAACGACCTGCCACGCGGCGCGCAGGTGGACGACATCGTCTACACCATCGCGCTGACCGCCATTCAGGCTGCAACCCTGCCTTAACAGACGTCACTCACAATGAGCCGCCGGGCACCCACCGGCGGCCGTCTTGCCTCTGGAGTTCGATCCACCATGGATTTTTTGCCCGCCCCCTTGCGCGGTGTCATTGCCTCGCTGCTGTTGGCGCTCAACACGATTATCTGCTGCACGCCGCTGTTTATCGTCGCGATCCTCAAACTGTGCCTGCCCTTCCCCGCCGCCCAGAAAGCCACCGACTGGCTGATGAGCCACATCCACGAGGCCTGGATCAGCAACAACAATGCCTGGATCAACCTGCTCGGGCGCACCCAATGGCACCTGACCGGGCTGGAGCGCCTGGATTATCAGCACTCGTATCTGGTGACCAGCAACCACCAGAGCTGGGTCGACATCATGGTTCTGCAATACGTGCTGAATCGGCGTGTTCGCCCGCTCAAGTTCTTCCTCAAGCAAGAGTTGATCTGGGTGCCGGTGATCGGCCTTGCCTGGTGGGCGCTGGGGTTCCCGTTCATGAAGCGTTACAGCAAGGCGTATCTGGCGAAACATCCGGAAAAGAAAGGCAAGGACCTGGAAACCACACGCCGCACCTGTGCGAAATTCCGCAACAACCCGGTGGGCATCTTCAACTTCGCCGAAGGCACGCGCTTCACCCGGGCCAAGCATGCCCAGCAGGGTTCACCGTTTCGCTACCTGCTCAAACCCAAGGCCGGCGGCATCGCCTTCGTACTGGACGCGATGGGTGAACAGCTTGAATCCATCGTCAACGTAACCATTCATTACCCTTCGGGCCAGCCCGGTTACTGGGACTTGCTCTGTGGCCGGGTTCGCCAGGTGGTCGCGCACTTTGAAGAGGTGCCGATTCCGGCGCAGTTCATCGGCAAGAGCTACGACCAGGACGAGGCCTACCGCCTTGAGTTCCAGCAATGGATCAACCGGTTGTGGGAAGAGAAGGATGCGTTGCTGGGGCAGATGCACGAGCAGTATTCGGCATAAGAACAAACGCTGATCTTTCTGTAGGAGCGAATTCATTCGCGAAAGACGGGTCAGGCGCCAGAGATGCATCGGATGTACCGACCATTCGCGAATGAATTCGCTCCTACAGAGAAATCTCTACTGTGCACAAATAAAACCCCGGCACACAGGCCGGGGTTTTCACATCACTTGCAGCTTGAAACTTGCAGCTTGCCGCTGACTGAGCTTATTGCTGCTGATACTGCTGACCAGGAATCGGCTTCAGGTTGACCTCGACGCGACGGTTCTGCGCGCGGCCATTGACGTCGGCGTTGCTGGCGATCGGCGAATCCGGGCCCGCACCGCGTACCGACAAGTGGGACGCATCCACGCCCTGGGACGTCAGGTAAGTCGCCACGCTCTGGGCGCGCTGCTGCGACAGGTCCATGTTGTGCTGGCGGCTGCCGGTGCTGTCGGTGTAACCGACGATCTCGATGACGTTCTGGTTGTACTGCTTGAGCGAACCGGCCAGGTTGTTCAGCGGCGCGTAGAAGCTGCTGGCGATGGCCGAAGAGTCGGTGGCGAAGGTGATGTTGCCTGGCATGACCAGCTTGATGTTGTCGCCTTCACGCTGCACTTGCACGCCGGTGTTGGCCATGCTCGCGCGCAGGGCGGCTTCCTGCTTGTCGGCGTAGTAACCATAACCGGCCGAGGCCGCGCCCACGACGGCGGCGCCGATCAGAGCGCCCTTGCCACGGTTGTTGTGATCGATGGCAGCACCGGCGACGGCACCGGCCAACGCGCCCAGGCCACCGTATTTGGCGGTCTTGCTCATGCCACCGGAATTCTGGGCCTGCCCCTGATTGTCATACGGATTCTGCGATGCGCAGCCAGACAGCACGGCAAGTGCAGTGGCGGCGATGACCAAACGGCGGAAAGTGAACATCAAGGAGAGCTCCTGTTTTGCTTTTCTGTGGCGCACCGGCCTGATACCCAAGGTGGGGCCGAGCCATGTGCGCGATTAGAGCATGGAGACCGTCAAAAATTCCTTAACCGCACCTGAACATTCCTACGCACGGACGAAAGGATTCTCTCGCATCTCATCGCCCAGGCGAGTGTCAGGCCCGTGCCCTGCCACCACCGTAGCATCCTCATCGAGGGTGTACAGGCGCTCCTTGATCGAGCGCACGATGGTGGCCTGATCGCCGCCCCACAAATCCGTGCGGCCAACACCACGCCTGAACAGCGTGTCCCCTGCAATCAACAGCCCGGCGTCCGCAAACCAGAAACTCATCGACCCCGGCGTATGCCCCGGCGTGTGCAGCGCCACGCCACAACCACAGGCCAGCTCTTCTTCATGCTCCAGCCAGCGATCCGGCGACGGCACCGGAACATAAGGCACGCGAAACACCTGACACTGGGTTTCGAGGTTATCCCACAGGAACTGATCCTCTTTATGCAGATGCAGCGTCGCCCCGGTCTTCTCTTTTAACTGCCCCGACGCTAGGAAGTGATCCAGATGCGCGTGGGTGTGAATGATGCTGACCACCTTCAGACCGTAAGCTTCGAGCTTGGCCAGGATCAATTCGTGATTGCCACCCGGATCGACCACGATGGCTTTTTTGCTGACCGGATCGCCGATGATCGTGCAATTGCACTGCAAAGGGCCGACGGGGAAGGTTTCGCGGATGAGGGTGGGTTTCATGGGAGGCCAGGGGAAGTCAGTCAGGCTTCAAGGGTCTCCCGAAAACTGTCGTTATTCAACCCACTACTGGCTCACCTCATACCACCATCATGCTCACCATGACCAACCCCAACAACCCCACATACACCTTCGCATGCAAGGCATCAGGAATCCGCCCGACCCACTTCGACGCCAGACGCATGCCGAAACAGGCGCCAATCGTCAGCACCGCAAAAGCGACCAGATCCACATACCCGATGTGAGCGGCTCCCAACTCTGCGCTCCCGTGCCATCCGGACAGCATGTAGGTGGCCGTACCCACCAGCGCCACAGGCAGGCTCAACGGGTTCGCCATGGAGGTGGCCTGGGTCATGCTCAGGCCGCTGCGGCGCATCAGCGGCACGGTCATGACGCTGCCACCCACGCCCAGAAATGTCGCCACGGCCCCCATCACCACTCCCCCCGGCCCCATGATCCTGCGACTCAGACGCCTGGGTTCGGTGGACTCGGATCGCGAAACGAAGCCATGGCGAAACAGGCAGTCGACGATGGTGACGGCCAGATAGACGATGAACGCCACTCGCAATGCCGCCCCGCTGACCCATCCGGCTGCCAGCGCCCCCAGCAGCGACCCCAGAGCGATGAATCCCGCCAGCGGCCACAGCCACTCCTTGAGCAAATGCCCGGCGCGTGCGGATCGGCGGGTACTCAGTGAAGCGTTGACGATCATCACGCAGGTCGACGTGGCGACCGCGACGTGCATCGCCACCTGCTCGCCCATATCGCCGCTGTGGGTCAACACGCCATACAACACCGGCACCACGACGAAACCGCCGCCGAATCCGAATAGGACGGTGGTGATACCGGACAACCCGCCAAACAGGGCCAGAATCAGGTAAGTCATTGCTTGAATTCCTCGAACACGATGGCCAGACCCTAAGCAATGCCACTCAAACGGGCTTGAGCAATCAGGCCAATCATGTTTGTGTTTCAGCCAACTTCCCCTCGCAACGGGCCGTCATGCGCAACATCTCCATCGATACGCTGGACAGCACGCCTCGCGCTGTCATCGCAATTGGCACTGACTATCCCGACGGATTTCTGTTGCGCCGCCATCAGCATCGACGTGCACAATTGCTGTACGGCGCGACGGGGGTGATGAAGGTAGCCACCGATCAGGGTGACTGGGTGGTGCCACCGCAACAGGCAGTCTGGATTGCGCCGGGTGTTGCGCATGAAGTCCTGATGCTGGGCGTCAGCACCCGCAGCCTGTATATCGAGCCCGCTGCCGCACCGGCTTCGCGCTCGGCCTGCGAGGTGATCGGTGTTTCGCCGTTGCTGCGTCAACTGCTGATTGAAGCGGTGGACATGCCGCTGGAGTACGACGAACAGGCCCGCGATGGCGTGCTGATTACCCTGGCGCTGCTGGAGCTGGCCCAGGCGCAGGAGTTGCCTCTGCATATTCCACTGCCCGACGAGCCGAGACTTCTGGCCCGCTGCCAGGCATTTCTGCAAAAGCCGGACATTCATCAGTCGCCGCAGGATTGGGCCCGCGAGCTGTTCGTCAGCGAGCGATCCTTCAGCCGCCTGTTTCGGGAGCAGACCCACATGAGTTTCGGCCAATGGCGCCAGAGAGCCTGTGTCGTGCTGGCGCTGGCGCGGCTGTCTTCGGGAGATTCGGTCACCCGTATCGCGCTGGATCTGGGCTACGAGAGCCCGGCCGCATTTTCGACGATGTTTCGCCGGCTGATCGGTGCACCGCCCAGCCTTTACTCGAATAACGGTGGCCTGGCGCACGAATTCGAAAATCGTTGAGCCGCTGGTGAACCCGGAAGCGGAAAAATCCACCGGTCTGGGCCACACTTTTCCCTGATGATTTTTTCAGGGACCCGCTCATATACTGGCACTGCGCAACTATCGGAATGGCTGGCGCTCGAGACTGATATCCCACTCGATGCCCCTGCAGGAAGCCCGGACCTGAGCGTAAAAGAGCAGTCTTATGCTGAGAAAAATCGCTGTATCGGATCTCACGCTGGGCATGTACATCCATGAATTCTGCCGTCCGCGGATCAACGATCCGTTTTGGACTGCGCATATCGAGCGCGAATTGCGCGACGAAGCGGTATTGCGGCGCATCCAGGCCACCTTGCGCGAGGTGTGGATAGACACCGGTCGCGGCAGGAGCCCCGACGCGCAGACGCCCATTCTGGCTGCGGTTTCGTCAACCCACCTGGCCAGCGACACGGCGCCCAGCACCATGGACAAGGAGCTGGCCCGCGCCAAGGCGATCTGCGGCCGGGCGAAGGCGGCGGTCATGACCATGTTCAGCGACGCGCGCATGGGCCGCTCGATGAACACCGAGGACGTCGATCTGCTGGTCGAGGAGATCTCAACCTCGATCATGCGCCATCCCCACGCGCTGATCAGCCTGTCGCGCCTGAAAACTTCCGACGAATACACCTACATGCACTCGGTGGCCGTCTGCGCACTGATGGTCGCCCTGGCCCGGCAGATGGACCTGAGCGAAGAGTTGGTGCGCGAAGCGGGCGTGGCCGGGCTGATGCACGATGTCGGCAAGATGATGATCCCCCTCGCCATCCTCAACAAACCCGACCGCCTGACCTTTGAAGAATACGAAGCGATGAAAGTCCACCCGCAGGCCGGGTTCGACATTCTTAGCGGCTCCGAGCAAGTGACCCAGGCGGTGATGGACGTGTGCCTGCATCACCACGAAAAATTCGACGGCAGCGGTTATCCACATGGCCTGAAGGGCGACGAGATCAGCCTGTTCGCCAGAATGGGCGCGATCTGCGACGTCTACGACGCCATCACCTCGGAACGGCCCTACAAAAAAGGCTGGGACGGCGCGCAATCCATCCGCGAAATGGCCTCCTGGAAAGGCCATTTCGATGAACAGATCTTTCAGCACTTCGTGAAAACCGTGGGGATCTACCCGGTCGGCGCGCTGGTGCGTCTGAAAAGCGAACGCCTGGGCGTAGTGATCGAACAGGGTGAAAAATCGCTGCTGCACCCCAAGGTCAAGGTCTTCCTGTCCACCCGCACCGGGCGTTCGGTCGAACCTGAAGTCATCAACCTTTCGCTGGATCAGGACGCCATCGTCAAGTACGAACTGGCCGAGGAATGGGGCGTGCGGGATGTGGACAAGATGTGGGCCGGGGCGGCGGCCAGCTGAGGTTCAACGGCCCATCGGCACGATCCCCACGCGCATGCCGAAGGGTTTGAAGACGGCGTTCAGCGTATTGATGGTCGGGTTGCCTTCGTCCTGTTCGATCTGGCGCAAGGTGCGCAGCGAAATCTTGCACATCTGGGCAAATTGCTCTTGCCGCAAGCCGGTGATTTCGCTGCGCAGCCGTTTCACTGCGGCACCGACGCTGATCGAGCCGTCGGCCAAACGGGTGCGTAACTCATCGAGGATGATGCCTCGCTGGCGCAGTTCGTCGTTCATAGCAGCCCCCACGTTTTCAGCGTCGAGTCCAGACGGGACAGGGCAATGCGCGGATGCCTGAATGTCTGCTGTGGCAGGCCGATTTCACTCAGCAGATCGGGCAACGCGAGAAAGCGCCGAGCATCCTCCCTCAGCCCTTCGAACAACTGATCGGCATCTGCCCAGGCGGCGAGGGATTGGCAAGCGGCTCGCCAGTCGACTTCACCCGCGCGCTCGACAGGCTCCGGCCATTTGGTCGTGCGGGTGATCCCCTCTTCGTCCATGACCATCGGCGCCAGATCGTAGATGGGCGCCAAGGCCAGGCGTTGCCAGTCGCGCACAATCGACGTATTGCGCCCGTGGTTGTCGCTGTTGCCAAGAATCTGGTTGATCAGGTCGCGGCGCAGATACTCGGCGACCATTCGAGGCGTGTCCTGCTGCTGCCCATTGGCTGCCCAGGCGTCGGCCAGAACGTTCACCGCCTCGACATGGGACATGTAACTGCCCGGGCGGGTGACCTGCGCAAGCGAATAAACAGACTCGACGGCCAACCGCTCCACCCCGGACTCCGTCACCTTGCGATCAAAGCGCTTCATCCACAGGCTCGGTTTGCGTGCTTCCTCCAGCGCCATCCCCTCGCAAGAAACCGTATCGATCCCGATCTTCTCCAGCGCCTGGTAGTAACAGAACTCGCTTCTCAAAATAGTGCGATCGGTTTCATTGCCCCGGTTGCGGGAAAACTTGATGAACCAGTGCTGGCGCACCTGTTCATCCGCAAGCGTTGCGTCAGGATGCAGCAGTCCGCCGGCATCTTCTGCAAGCAACAGTTTCGGCGCCTCGCCCCCGGCGCCGGTTGCACCACCGACCGCAGCGCCTTGCTCGTAAGCGTATTCGAGGAAACGACTGTCGCGAGCGATGACCTCGGCGCGTTCAAAGCCGATGCTGTCTGCACTGCCCAACCGTTCGAAGGATTCCTTGATCCGAAGATGCCCTACAGGCGCGGGGGTGCAGCGTTGAAGCAGGGTCAGATCCGCCGCGGTATTCTCGCCTTCAGGGATGGCCAACCTCGCCAACAAGAATCGGCGAGCCGCCCCGGCCGGAAGGATGTCCAGCAAAAAGGCAGGCATGGTCGCTGTTCGCTGCAGATCCCATGACAGGGGAATCCTGGCGCTGACCGATTGGGCGGTCGTGCAGCCAAGTGCCGGGAGGTTATCGATCAGATAGTTCTGTTCATACCCGAAACTGCAGGGGCTGTTCTGTCCCAGTTGCGGATCTTCGAACTCCAGACGCATCACGTCCCGCCACGCGCTTTCGGCATACAGCTGTAAGGTGAGCAACATAGGCGGGACTCGGCAATTTAATGCCTAAAAAATAGTCCCATCGAGGCAAAAAGGCAATTTAATGCCGAAAAATCCGCCAAGCGTTAAAAAATCAGCATTTTAATGCCGATCCCATCTCACCCCAACAATCCTAACTCCTGCGCCCGGGCCACGGCCTGGGTCCTGCGTTCGACGCCGAGCTTGCTGTTGATATGGCTGGCGTGGGTCTTGACGGTGTGCAGGGAGATGAACAGGCGGTCGCTGATTTCCTGGTTCGAGCAGCCTTGGGCGATGAGTTGCAGGACGCCCAGTTCGCGGGCGCTGAGGGCGTCGGTTGCGGTGCCCGTGCAGGCGCTCGGTTCCGTGGCTTCCCGCGCGCAGGGCAGATCGGCGCCGGTGCCCGGGGGCAGTTGATCGAGCAGGTAGCTGACCAGCCGGCACCGTGGGCGCTTGAGCAACTGCTCGCGCAGCCAGTCCGGGTGCTGGCCAATGACGCCAAGCAGCGGCAGGATCGCGCCGCCGGTTGCGGCTTGCAGGGCGCGTTCGAGCAGGCTTTGCGCGAGGGTGCGGTTCGATGACTCCAGCGCCAGCAGGATGTGCTGGCTCAGGGCGTGCAGCGCGATCACGCCAGCGCCGGCTTGTCGGGCATGGTCTTCCAGTTGAGTAAGGCGTTGCGCCGATTGCTCGGAGCGGCCCTGAATCCGGTCGAGCACGGCGCGCAGCAATTCGATGTGTTGCGGCATTTGCGGCAGGCATTCGGGCGCGGCGGCAGGATGTTCGCCGCCGTAGGTCTGGCCCAGGCGCAGCAGCCAGGCGTCGGCCAGGTCGATACGGCCCTGGGTCAGCCACAACTCACATTTGGCCAGGGTGATCATCGCCAGGTAATACACCGGCGGCACGTCCCAGATGTGCATCAGGCGTTCGGCCTCGGCCAGCTCGGCGAAGGCTTCGGCGAAGCGCCCTTCCCGGCCTTCGAGCCCGGCAATCACGCAATGGCCGATCAGCACGCTGATGTCGCGACAGGCGCGGGCTTCGGCAAGGCCGGCGTTCAAACGCTCACGCCCGGCCGCCGGTTGCAGGCGCTGGGCGAGCAAGTAGCCTTCGTACAGCGTCAGCCGGGCGCGCACCGCGTAGAGGCGCTGGGACGACAGGCCGCTCAAGCGCTTGAGCCCTTGGCGCACTTCCTCCAGCGCGCGCAACGCCTCGCCCCGGGCCTGCAAGGTGCGCGCTCGGTCGTAATGGGCCAGCGCTTCGAACAGCGGATTGGCGACCCGCTGCGCCAGTTCCAGCGCTTCGCGATTGCGCGCCCGGGCACGCCACAGATCGCCCTCGGCAATCGCCAGGTTGGCCAGGGTCGACAGGCACATCAGCCGCTGGCCGTAGCGTTTCTGCGGCAGGCTCGCCAGCGCCTCGCTGCAATAAAGGTGCGCGGTTGCGCTGTCACCACGGCCGCGAGCGATGATCCCGCTGAGGGCCAACCACTGCGCCAGCATGGATTTCTGCGCCGTGGCCGAAGGCGCCGGCAAGAAGCGGCTCAGGTGATTGCCCAGTTCTTCGGCGGCATCCAGCTGGCAGGCCAGCCCCAGCGCCCAGGCATACAGCACGATCAGCCGCGGCGTGCTGACCAGCAGGCTGTCGGGCAAGTCCATTTTCCAGCGCAGCAGCATGCCGACGTTCTGCTCGGCCAGCAGTTGCTCCTCGGACAGGTTCTGCACCAGATTGGCCGCCACATCCAGATGCCCGGCGCGCAGGGCCTGCTCGATGGCTTCATCGAGCAGGCCCTGTTCGCTGAACCAGCGGCAGGCGTTCAAGTGCAGGCGGCGTTGCCCCGGCGCGACATTGCTGCCGGCGCGCGCCCGCAGCAGATCGGAAAACAGATGGTGATAACGGAACCACAGCCCGCTCTCGTCCAGCGGCACCAGAAACACCTGATGGGCCTGCAGGAAGGCGAGCATCTGGGCGCTGTCGTGGCTGTCGCGGGCGGCGTCGCACAGGGCGCTGCAGAATTTCTCCAGGCACGCCGTTTCATAAAGGAAGGCCTGCACATCGGCGGGCAGACTGTCGATGACCTCTTCGAGCAGGTAATCGCGGATCAGCCCTTCTGCCCCGTTGAAGCCTTGGGTCAAGGCGTTGCTGCCCGCCTCGTTCGCCGCCAACTGCCAGAAGCGCAGCCCCGCCACCCAGCCTTCGCTGCGTTGCAATAGCGCGTGCAGCGCGTCCTCACTCAGCGAATTACTGTGCTGATCCAGCACCGCCAGAGACTCGTCATGAGTCAGGCGCAAATCCTGTTCGGAAAGCTCCAACAATTGCCGGGAAAGACGCAGCCGCGCCAGATGCCAGTCAGGTCGCTGGCGGCTGGTGACCATGACGATCATGCCCGCAGGCAAATGATTGAGGAGAAATTGCAGGCAGCGGTCCAGAACAGGGCCCTGCACCAGATGATAGTCGTCGAGCACCAGCAACAGCGGCTCGCTCAGCATCAGGTGCATCGCCAGCTCATCGAGTAAACCGTCGAGCCATTCTTCGAAGGCAAATGGCTGATGGCGCTGACGCATTTTCAGCAGGCCCAGCGCCTGGTTGCCCAATTGCGGAAAGAATTGCTGAAGGCCGGACAGCAGACGTTCGAGGAAGCGCCCCGGATCGCTGTCGCGCTGGCTCAAACCCAGCCACAGGTTCTGCCATTGGCCGGGCAGGCTCTGGCAGAACTCCACCGCCAGCGAACTCTTGCCGAAACCCGCCGGCGCACTGACCAGCAGCAGCCGCCCCGACAGACCGGCGCTCAAGCGCTCGCAAAGCCTGGGCCTTGGCACATAGCCTTCGGGCAAGGGTGGGCGGAAGAAACGTCCTTCCAACGCAGTGACTGCGTGATTTGCGAATCCCTGCAAACGCGACAGATCAGTCATGGCCGGCTCTTGTTGAGATGCTTGTTATTCGGCGTTCAGATGATCCGGAGACTAGCGGCTCAGCAGGGTGTTTTGAAGAAAGTTCGACGAAAGACTGTAAGAAAACATATCCAATCAACAGTGCGAATGTTGCTTTATATGTTTGAGGAGGGATCGCGGAGCAGAGGTCACCACAAAAAACACCCCGACGAATCGGGGCGTTTTCTTCTTGCGGCTATGGGGTTCAACCATAGGGTAAGGCGGCGCAGGACAACGGTGCTCTTGCAGCTGTGATCAACAAGGCAGCTCTGCGCCAATTCAGCTCAGACTCAACGCACCCCTTCCTGGCGCAGGGCGTTGGGCTGGAAGTCGCTGATCGAGGCGGTGAAGCCGAAGTCGTAGGCACGCTTCTCTTCGTTCTTCATACCCAGCGCCAGGTAGCGGCCCGATTGCAGGTCGTACAGGGCTTCCAGGGCGTACCACGGCACTTGCTTGTCGTAGTAGTTCTCGCCGTGGGCCTCGGCCACGCGCCACAGTTGGCCACGGCCGTCGTAGTGGTCGATCACCGCCGCCTGCCAGGTGTCCTCGTCGATGAAGAAGTCACGCTTGGCGTAGATGTGGCGCTGGCCTTCCTTGAGGGTCGCGGTCACGTGCCAGACCCGGCGCAGCTCGTAGCGGGCCAGATCCTGGTTGATGTGGCCGGCCTTGATGATGTCGGTGTACTTGAGTTTCGGGTCGTCGAGCTTGTAGCTGTTGGACGCGATGTACATCTCCTGCTTGCCGATCAGTTTCCAGTCATAACGATCCGGTGCACCGTTGTACATGTCCAGGTTGTCGGAAGTGCGCAGGCCGTCCGCTGCCGTACCCGGGCCATCGTAGGACACCTGCGGAGCGCGACGCACGCGACGTTGCCCGGCGTTGTAGACCCACGCCGCACGCGGCTCCTTCACCTGGTCGAGGGTTTCGTGCACCAGCAGCACGGAACCGGCCAGACGCGCCGGCGCGGTCACTTCCTGCTTGAAGTAGAACAGGATGTTGCCCGGATTCTTCGGATCGAAATCCTTCATCTTGTCGCGGAACACGAACTCGTCGTGGAAGTACACCGGGTTGAACGAGCCGTTGGTCTGCGGCGTGGCCTGGGTCACCAGACGCTGCACACTGCCGCCGCGATAACGGGTGATGTGGTTCCAGATCACCTCAAGGCCATCCTTGGGAATCGGGAACGGCACGGCGGTCTCGAAGTTCTCCAGGCCGTTGCCGCCCGCGACCAGCTTGGTATTGGTGGCGTTGCGCTTGATGGCCGCGAACACGTCAGCCGGCACGGTCGCCCCGCGATGGGTCGGGTAGACCGGCATCTTGAAGGTGTCGGGGTAACGCTTGAACATCGCGTATTGACCCGGCGCCAGCTTGTTCTTGTACTGCTCCACGTTCTGCGCGGTGATGGTAAACAACGGTTTTTCACTGGCGTACGGGTTGGCCAGGAAGCCCTTGTCATCGACTGCGCCGGCGTTGGTGGCGATCGGCGTCCAGGCGGAAATCGAGTTGTCGGCGTTACCGGCTTTTTCCGCGCCCATCGGCGTCAGGCTGGCGCCCAGTTTGGCGGCTTCGTCGGCAGAGACGGCAGCCATGACGCTGGTGGCCAGCATCGACAGCCCCAGCAAGGCGACAGGCAACAGACCCTTGGTGATTTTCATGTTCATAAAACGTCCTTAGAAGTTCATGCCGAAGCTGAGGGCCACGAAGTCACGGTCATCCACGGTGCTGAAATCGCCGCCGAAGAAGTTGGTGTAGGAAAGGTTGGCGGTGTAGGTGTTCTGGTACTCCGCTTCCACGCCCAGGCTGACGGCCTTGCGACCTTCCTCGAAGTTGCCGCCAGGGCCTGGCGAATAACCTTTGACGTCGTGGGACCAGGCCACACTCGGCTTGAGGTTCACACCGGCAAAGACGTTGTTGTAATCCCAGATGGCGCGAGCGCGATAACCCCAAGAGGTCGCGGTGGTGTAACCATCGTTGTTGCAGTTGGTGTTCAGACCGGCCGCATTGGCCAGGCCGCCACCTTGCGCAGTCGAGTTGTTGAGGATGTTGCAGAAGTTGTTCGGCAACGCACCCGGGCCGAACACCGGATCACGACCGTAGCGCGCATCGGATTTGCTCTCCAGCCCACCGACGTGAGTGACACCGACTTCAGCGACGGTCGTCATGCGGCTGGCGCCCATGACCTGATCGAAGAAGTGAGTGAAGGTGGTCTGGAACTGGGTGATCTCCTTGCGGTTGTAGCCGTGCAGATCCTGGCCTGGCGTGCCGGTCAGCACAGAGGCGTTGGAGAAGCCCGGGATCGGCGTCACACCGGCAAACAGAATATCGGTGGTGCTCAACTGCACAGGCGCATTAGGGCGATAGCTCAGTTCACCACTCCACGCCGTACCGGTGGGCAACGTGGTCGAGAAGCTCAGGCCGTACAGACGAATGTCTTCCGGGTACTCGACGAAGTAGTTGGAGCTGCCCGCCACGATCAGCGGACGCAACGCTGCCAGCGGCCCCAGCGGACGGGTGTAGGCCGAAGCCGCCGCACCCTGGGCACTGAAGATCGGGTTGCGGCTGTGGTAGTTCATGAAATACGCGCCGAACTCGGTGTCCAGCGGTTCGAAGTTGTAGTGCATCGCCACGCCGAACTGGCCGCTGTCGCGCGCATCACGGTCCGGACCACGACGCACAAGCACGCCTTCCTGGTTCACGTCCACGCCAAGCGCGGTAAGGGTTGGCAAAGCGGCAGCCGGAATGGTCGAGCGCTTGTTCAGAACACGCAGGTTGTTGCTGCAACCGTCAGCGATGACATCTGGCTGCGAGAAAAAGGTGCCGCAGTTGTCGACGACAGTCTGGTCCCACTCCAACTGATAGAACGCCTCGGCCGACAGGTTCTCGGTCAGGCTCTGGGAGATGTAGAACATGTTGACCGGAATCAGGCCTTCCTTGATTTCCGACCCGGGACGGCGAAACGCCGAAACGTCGATAGGGTTGATGCTGTTGATGCCGCCACCGATGAAGGTACTTTCACCCCAGCTGACGACCTGTTTACCGAAGCGCACGGAGCCCGGCTCATCGGCGATGGAGTAGTTGTGATAAACGAACGCATCGAGCAACTGGAAACCCGAGGATTTGGCGCCTTCTTTGCGGCCTGAGTCGCTGATGTCCTTGAACTCGCGATTTTCGTCCTTGAGTTCAAAGTCATACCAGTACTTGCCCCGCAGGAAAACGCCGGTGTCCCCGTACTTCAATTCAAGATCATGGATACCCTTGAAGATCTTCGAGAACGTCTCGCCGCGCTTGAAGTTCAAGTGCCCATCGTCGGACGTCTGGGACAAACCCCGGCCGCCGTTGTTTACGCCGATCAGGTCCTTGTTGGGCTTGGCAGTCGACCAGCTGGCGCCGATGGAGAGCGACGAGTCGAAATTGCCTTCGATTTCCCCGATGTTGAAACTGACGCCGAATGCAGGACCGGCGAGCGTAGAAGCGAGGCTGACGGCCAGAGGCAGTTTCGCCCGGCGCCAGAACAGGTTTGCAGATGTCATCGACGCTACTCCATGTGCTTTATTTTTATGGCAGTGGGTACTTGCCCAAACGACTCGAGTTCACTGGTCCTCAGTGTCTTGGGCAGCAACACTTTTCGGGCGGCCCATGTAAAGCCGCGAAACGAAAAAGCATTTTTTCTCCGGTGTGTACCTACAGCCGACTATAGCCAGCACGTACTGGCACTTGATCCCTCTAAAGTGTGATTTGCACGATCAGAGCCTCTGGCCCGCCGATTGCGGCGCACCCTTGGGCGAGGCAGAGGGAGGATGGCTGAATTTCGAAATTTGGCAAGGCAGACGCAAGCCAGACACGTTCACGACACATTGCCACGACTGGCGTCGTGACAATGCGCGTGCGAAAAGACGACTCAGAGGGTCGAGAGAAAGGCGCTGTTAGTGCTCTGCCATTCGAGGATGTCCAGGCGGATTCGCTTCTTGTCGAGCTTGCCGACGCTGGTCTTGGGAATTTCGGTAACAAGGGCGATCTGGCTCGGAATCGCCCACTTGTTAATGTGCCCCTGTTCCACGAAAGGCTTGAGATGTTCCTTCAAAGCCTTGGCATCGATGGCGTGGCCTTCCCGCGCGACCAGCAGCGCAAACGGCCGCTCGCCCCACTGCGGATCGGCAATGCCGACCACCGCCACCTCACGTACGCCGGGATGGCGACTGCACAGGTCTTCCAGCTCCAGCGATGACACCCACTCGCCGCCGGTCTTGATCACGTCCTTGATGCGGTCGCGAATGTCGATGCCGCCCATGCTGTCCAGCGTGGCGACGTCCCCCGTGTGCAGCCAGCCACCGGCCCACAGCTCGGCGCCCTTCTGCAGCTCGCGGTAGTAACCCTCGGTCAGCCACGGCGCGCGCAGCACCAGTTCGCCCTGGGTTTCGCCGTCATGGGGCAGGAAGTTGCCTTCACTGTCGACGATCTCGGCTTCGACCAGCACCCCCGGCGCACCGGCCTTGATCCGGTAGGTGGTGCGTTCGTCTTCGCTGCCCGCCATCAGTTCGTCGTTCAGGTGAGCCACCGAAACCAGCGGCCCGGTTTCGGACATGCCATAGGCCGCCGTCAGCTGAATGCCCTTGGCTTTGGCCGCCTCATACAGCGAGCGGTTGAGCGAGCTGCCGCCGATGATGATGTTCCAGCCGGTGAAGTCGACGTCCTTGGCGGCCTTGGCGTTGAGCACCATTTGCATGATGGTCGGTACGCAGTGGGAGAAACTGACCTGCTCGTCGCGCCACAACTGCACCAGCAGTTCCGGGTCGTAACGGCCGGGATAAACCTGCTTCACCCCCAGCATGGTGGCGGCGTAGGGCACGCCCCAGGCATGCACGTGGAACATCGGGGTGATCGGCATGTAGACCTTGTCGGTGCCCAGCAGCCCCTCGACGCTGCCCATGATCGTGGCCACGGCCATGGTGTGCAGCACCAGCTGCCGATGGGTGAAATACACGCCCTTCGGATTGCCCGTAGTGCCGGTGGTGTAGAAGGTGGTCGCCACCGAGTTTTCGTCGAAATCCTCGAAGTGATAGGTCGCGCTCGCGCCCGCCAGCAGGGTCTCGTACTCCCCCACCAGGTTCGGCAGTTCGGCGGTTTTTTCCGGGGTGTCGGTAAGGAGCAGCGTCTTCTCGACGGTGGTGAGCTTGTCGGCGAAGCAGTTGTACAGCGGCACGAACTCGCTGTTGACCAGCACGAACTTGTCTTCGGCGTGGTTCATGGTGAACAGGATCTGGTCTGGAGAAAGGCGCACGTTGATGGTGTGAATCACCGCGCCGATCATGGGAATGGCAAACATGCATTCCAGATAGCGATGGCTGTCCCAATCCATGACTGCCACCGTATCGCCCGCTTTCACTCCCGCCTCGGTCAGCACATTCGCAAGTCTGCAGATACGCTCGTTGAGCGTCAGATACGAATAGCGTGATTGGTCCCGGTAGACGATTTCCCGCGTTTTTTCATAGCGGCTGCCCGACATCAGCAAGCGTTTGATCAACAGAGGGTACTGGTACGCGCCATCAGCTGGCGCAATCACGCGTGTCTGCAGCATAGGAATCCCTTTTCAAGATGCATTGGCGGAGCCGAAAATATGCACTCTAGAGCCTTCGCTCGCCAGCCAAATCAGCCAAAGGGATGATTCGGGTGACGAGCGACCATACAGGCATTGCGCCATTTGAAAGGGCAAAACAGCCTTACGCGAGCTTTGCCACGGGGCTTTGCGCTGGAGTGCGAGGGAAAATCAGCGCAGCGGCGAAGGTCAGCGCGGCGAACCCGGCGAGGATCACATACAGGCCCGTCAGCCCTTGGCGCGGCTCGACGAAGGCAATCAGCGGAATCGCCGTGGCGCTGGCGCCGAACGACAGAAAGTAACGCAGCGCGAACACCCGGGATTGCCATTGCGGTGCGACGAAGTTGGCGACCATCGCATCGTTGACCGTCACCTGGCCGAACACCACGAACATGAACGCCGCGCCGAGCACGATCACCGGCCAGCTGTCGACGTAGGCCATCGCGAACAGAAACGGCGCCTGGGCAACAGTCAGGATCACGAACGGCCACTTGAGGCTGAAACGGTCGAGAAAGCGGCCGATGGTCAGCTGCGCGACGGCGCCGAAGGCGTAGGCCAGGCTGATGACCAGGCCGAGGGTCTGCGGCGAGGCGAACAGGTCATGCAGGCGATCCTGAAACAGTTTCGGGTAGGTCATGGTGGTGGCGTTGAACACCACGCCGCCGGTGGCCGTGGCGATCGCCAGTACGCTGAAGACCATGGTCATGGAAATGCGCTGGCCGGTCTTGCCCTTGGGTGCCGTGTGCGGGCGCGCCGGGATGGGTTCATCCTTGACCTGCCAGGCGAAGAAGAGCCCGATCAGAATCGACACCGCGCCAGGCAGAATGAACGCCGAGCGCCAGCCGAACTGCGCCACCAGAAACCCGGTCAGCAGCGCCGAAAACGCCACGCCCAAGTTGCCCCACATGCCATTCACACCGATTTCGCGCCCGCGATTCTGCGCGTAGGCCACCAGCATCGCCGTGCCCACCGGGTGATAAATGGCGGCGAACACGCCCACCAGTGTCATGCTCACGGCGAGCATCGTGGTGCTGGTGCTCAGCCCCGTGAGAATCGATGCTGCGCCAATCCCGAAGAAAAACACCAGCATCATGTGCCGCCGACTCCAGCGATCCCCCAGCCACCCGGCCGGTAGCGAACAGGCGCCAAAGGCGATGAAGCCGCCCAGCGACAGGCCGATCAGTTGCGCGTAGTCCAGCGCAAACGCGTGAGTCATGCCCAGCACGGCGGCCGGGAAAATCAGCATGAACATGTGGTCGATGACGTGGGCGGCGTTGATGAAGTGGATCACCCGTTGGGGTGAGTTGGCTCGGGTCTGAGGCATGGCAGCGCTTCCTGGGCTTGCGGTGATGATGGGAACCCATGCTAAGTTGGCGACAAACCGCATTTGGGACACTTAAGTCATCGAATCCGCCATGTTGATCAGCCTGCTCAGTCATCACCCTGTCACCGCCCATCCCAGGGATTATCCCGACGGCGCCCACCAACCCCGGCACCTGCATGCCGAGGCGCAATTGTTGTATGCGGTCAGCGGCGTGATGCGGCTGATCACCGACAAGGGTGCCTGGGTGATTCCGCCCAGCCGCGCGGTGTGGATACCGCCCATGGTCGAGCACGAGATTTTCATGTCGGGCCCGGTGCAGATGCGCTCGTTATTTGTGGTCGCCGAACATTGCCCGCCGGGCCTGAGTGACTGCTGTGTGCTGGCGGTCACGCCGCTGCTTCGCGAGTTGATCGTGCGAGCGACCCAGAGCGAGGGGCATGCGGCCAATCCGCTGATCCAGCGCTTGATGCTCGAAGAGGTCGCGACGCTGGAAAACCTGCCATTGCACATCCCCATGCCTCGGGACCGGCGCCTGCAGAACATCTGTATGGCGCTGCTGCAGCGCCCTGATCATGGCAACACGCTGGAGGATTGGGCGCAGGCAGTGGGCGCAAGTTCACGCACGCTGACGCGCCTGTTCAGCCAGGAACTGGGCCTGAGTTTCAACGGGTGGCGTCAGCAGGTGCGCTTGATGGAGGCGCTGCCAAGATTGCTCGATGGCGAAAGCGTGCAGCGGGTGGCGAACGATCTGGGCTACGGCAGCGCCCGGGCGTTCAGCGCGATGTTCAGCCGCTTGCTGGGCGAAAGCCCGCGGGAGTATCTGGGGGCATTGAAGTCACCGCGGATCAGCTTGTAGGAGCGCGCTTGCCCGCGATTGCGGTGTGTCTATGACGAATATTTTGTCTGACACGACCCCGTCGCGGGCAAGCGCGCTCCTACGATTTGTGGCTTTATCAACTGGCTTGGGTAAACGCCAATTTCACCCCCAACGCCACCAGCACACCACCCATCGCGCGGTCGAACCAGTGGCCCATGCGGGCGAAACCTGCGCGTACGCGCGGCTGGCTGAACAGGCGCGCCACCAGGCAGAACCAGATGCCGGTCGCGAGCGCCAGGTAAACCCCGTAACCGGCCTGCACCAGCAGCGGCGTGTGCGGGTTGATCACCACGGTGAACAGCGACAGGAAGAACAGCGTGGCCTTGGGGTTCAGGCCGTTGGTCACGAAACCGGCCACATATGCGCCCTTGGCGGTGCGCTCGCCCTTGGCGATGTCCACCGGCGCATCCGAAGCGCCCGCAGGCTTGGCGCGCAGCGCCTTGACACCGATGTACAGCAGGTACGCCGCCGCCGCCCATTTCAGCGTATTGAACAGCACGATGGACTGCGAAACGATCAGGCCGATGCCCAGCAGCGAATAGCCGACGTGCAGGAAAATCGCGGTCCCCACGCCCATCGCGGTGTACGTACCGGCCTTGCGGCCATGGGTCACGCTCTCGCGCACCACTACGGCAAAGTCCGGGCCGGGGCTGGCGACGGCGAGCAGGTGAATCAGCGCAACGGTGAGAAATTCTGTCCAGTACATCGGGGGCTCCAGGCGTTTTTACGAGCGGCAGGCTCTGGTAGGCTCGTCACATTACGCCCCCCATTCATCGAACGAAAGGTACAGCTGATGTCGAGTCAAAGCAGAGCAGTTTTCCTGGATCACACCTCGCTGGACCTCGGCGACCTGGACCTCGACCCATGGCGTGAAACCTTCGGCGAACTGGTTCTGCACAGCAGCACCACCCAGGATCAGGTGATCGAACGCCTGCAAGGCGCACAGGTGGCCATTTCCAACAAGATCCTGATCGATGCCGCCACGTTCGCCGCCTGTCCTGATCTCAAGCTGATTCTGGTCACCGCCACCGGGGTCAACAACGTCGACCTGGAGGCTGCGCGCAAACACGGCGTGGTGGTCAGCAACTGCCAGGGCTACGGCACGCCGTCGGTTGCCCAGCATACGCTGATGCTGTTGCTGGCGATGGCCACGCGCCTGCCGGACTACCAGCAGGCAATTCATCAGGGTCAGTGGCAGAAGTCGAAACAGTTTTGCCTGCTGGATTTCCCCATCGTCGAGCTGGAAGGCAAGACCCTCGGCCTGCTGGGCCATGGCGAACTGGGCGGCGCAGTAGCGAAGCTGGCCGAGGCATTCGGCATGCGCGTCGTGCTGGGCCAGATTCCGGGCCGCCCTGCCCGCCCGGACCGCGTGCCACTGCATGAGCTGCTGCCGCAAGTCGACGCCCTGACCCTGCACTGCCCGCTCAACGAGCACACCCGCGACATGATCGGCGCCCAGGAACTGGCCCTGCTCAAACCCAAGGCCTTCATCGTCAACACCGCGCGCGGCGGGCTGATCAACGAACAGGCGCTGGCCGACGCCCTGCGCAACGGCCATCTGGGCGGCGCGGCCACCGACGTGCTGACCGTCGAGCCGCCGGTCAACGGCAACCCGCTGCTGTCCGGCGACATCCCGCGCCTGATCATCACCCCGCACAGCGCCTGGGGCAGCCAGGAAGCGCGGCAGCGTATCGTCGGCCAGGTCAACGAAAACGCCCGGGGGTTCTTTGCCGGCAATCCGGTGCGGGTGGTGAGTTGAACAGCTGAGCGCTGCTTCTGGCCGCAGGCCGTGGGAGCTTGGCTTGCCAGCGATCTGCCGGGAACCGGCAGCAAAACTACGCGACGCGGTTGAATCAGGCACACCGCGTTGGCAGGGTTCACTGCCGCTGCGCGTCAGATCGCCGGCAAGCCAGGCTCCCACGGCCTGCGGCCAGAATCAAAAGCCATCCAGCGCCGCCATCATCAAGCATCCCTGTTAAACTCCGCGCTTTTTGCAGGAGCCGAAGATGGACCCGCGCAGTGAAGTGTTACTCCGTCAGGCCGAACTGTTTCAGGGCTCGTTGCTGCTGACCGGTCTGCCCGCCGACGACCTGCTCGGGACCTTGTCCAACGCCCGTGGCTGGAGCTGGCACGCGGGCGACTTCGCGGCGCTGGACGCACGCTTCGCCGGGCGCACGCACTTCGGTACCGAACCACCCGCCGACAGCTTCGACGCCGCCGTGCTGTTCCTGCCCAAGGCGCGGGACCTCAGCGATTACCTGATCAACGCGCTGGCGTCCCGCCTGGCAGGCAAGGAACTGTTCCTGGTCGGCGAAAAACGCGGCGGGATCGAAGCCGCTGCCCGCCAGTTGAGCCCATTGGGCCGCGCCCGCAAACTCGACAGCGCGCGCCATTGCCAGCTCTGGCAAGTGACGGTGGAGAACGCACCACAGCCGGTCGAACTGAGCAGCCTGGCCAAGCATTTTGAAATCGAGCTCGACGGCGAACCGCTGAAGATCGTCAGCCTGCCCGGCGTGTTCAGCCACGGCCGTCTGGATCGCGGCTCGGCGCTGTTGCTGGAGAACATCGCCAACCTGCCCACTGGCCACCTGCTGGACTTCGGCTGCGGTGCTGGCGTGCTCGGGGCTGCGGTCAAACGTCGCAACTCAGGGATGCAACTGACGCTGCTGGATGTCGACGCCTTCGCCACTGCCAGTAGCCGCCTGACCCTCGCCGCCAACGGCATGGAGGGTGAGATCATCACCGGTGACGGCATCGATGCGGCGCCCAAAGATCTGGACGTCATTCTGACCAATCCGCCCTTTCACACCGGCGTGCATACCGACTACGCCGCAACGGAAACTCTGCTGCGAAAATCCCGCGATCATCTGAAAAAAGGTGGCGAACTTCGCCTGGTGGCGAACAGCTTCCTGCGCTATCAGCCGATCATCGAGCAGCATCTTGGCGTATGTGCCATCCTGGCCGAAGGACAGGGCTTTCGGATTTACCGCGCAAAACGTGGGTGAAAATTAGCGCTTGCCGAATGCGGATCGCGAAGGCAGAATCCGCTCCGTCCTAGGGGAGTAGTCTCCCGCGAGCCCCACGCTCGCATGGTACGCATCAACATACTTGGTCCTCAGACCATGGTGCGTGCGACCCCAGATCCGCACAGACGGATCGGCGGTTTGACAAGACCTATGACACGAACATCCTGACCCGGGGCGGGTAGGCTGTACGTGTCATAGCCGTGTCGACCCGCCCCTTAGGAAAATCCTGATGCTGGAATCCCTGTTGGTCCCCACCGCCGTCGTCGCTCTGGCCGAAATCGGTGACAAGACCCAACTCCTCGCGCTTATCCTCGCAGCCCGCTTCCGCAAGCCCTGGCCGATCATCGCCGGTATTGTCGCGGCCACGCTGGCGAACCACGCTGCGGCGGGTGCTGTGGGTGCCTGGTTCAGCAGTTTCTTCTCCGACGCCATGCTGCACTGGATTCTTGCCGCAAGCTTTACCGCGACAGCGCTCTGGACCCTGGTTCCGGACAAGATGGACGACGATGAAGCCAACACTGCGCGCAAGTTCGGCCCGTTCATGACTACGCTGATCGCCTTCTTCCTCGCAGAAATCGGCGACAAGACGCAGATCGCAACGGTGATGCTGGCGGCGCAGTATTCCTACCTGTGGCTGGTGATCCTGGGCACGACGCTGGGCATGCTGCTGGCCAATGTTCCGGTGGTGCTGGCGGGTAACTTCGCGGCGGAAAAACTGCCACTGACCCTGATTCGCCGCCTGGCGGCGGGTGCGTTCTTCATCCTGGCGATCGTGGCGGTGTACAAGGCGATGCAGGTGAGTGGCTGGGTTTAATCCCGCGCAAACTGATCGCTTCCCAACTCTGCGGGGGAACGATCACACCATCCCCCTCGTAGCAGCACGACTTGCCGGCGGGAGCGTCCTTGAGATCGCCCGCGGGCAAGCCCGGCTGCTACGGGTCCTGAGTTGGCCGGATGAGGTATGAATCACCTCAGGATTTCGGGGCCTGCTCATAAAGCGGCATCACCTTCGGAATCGCCGCCTGCAACGAGGCGATCCGGTTGCTCGATGCCGGGTGGGTGCTCATGAACTCAGGCTGGGACGCACCGGCCTGGGCCTGCATCTTCTGCCACAGGGTGATCGCGGCATTGGGGTTGTAGCCCGCGCGGGCGGACAGTTCCAGGCCGATCAGGTCTGCTTCGTTTTCGTTGGCCCGGCTATTAGGGAGGGTCAGGCTGTAATTGACCACCGTATCGGCCAGCGCCAAGCTGTCCTGCCCCAACCCGAGCAAGGCTCCGGCGCCCTGCTTGGCCATCTGCACGCCATAGGCCTTGGACATGGCTTCGCGACCATGCTCGCGCAGGGCGTGGGCAATTTCATGGCCCATCACCGCCGCCAGCTCGTCGTCGCTCAACTTGAGCGTGTCGATCAACCCGCTATAAACGATGATCTTGCCGCCAGGACCGCAGTTGGCGTTCAGCTCGTCGCTCTTGATCAGGTTCACTTCCCACTGCCACTGCGCAGCATCGGGGCGCAGCTTCGGCGCTTGGGCAATCAACCGCTTGGCAACGTTCTGCACGCGCTTGGCCTCGGCGCTGCTGTTGTCGAGCACACCCTTGGTCGTGGCTTCGCTGACGGTCTGCTGATAGGACTGGGCATACATCTGATTGACCTGATCGGTCGACAGCATGCTGAACATGTACTGCTTGCGCTCGACACCCACCGAATCGCCGCTGGTGGTATTGACCGACTGGCAGCCTGCAACCAGCAGCGCCGCACTGAGTGCACAAAGAGCAAAGGCCTTACGCATTTTGTATCTCCCTGGAAACAATGGCGCCCATCCTAGGCGGTACGCCGCGCGAGTACCAGATGGTAGTGGTTTGCCATATAGATAGAGGGTGGTGATCTATTTCGCCAGCAACCCGGCTCCCACAGATCTGAGTTCGCAGGCTCGCGCCCTCTCATTCGTAACAACCCTGAAACACAAATCGTCTCCCTTTATGGACGCTCGAGGCCCAATGAATCCGGGCATGCGAGCCACATATCCAATAGCGACCAAAACCAGCCGAAAACGGCCACTTCGTCGGATTCCACCTCATGGAAACCCGCGCCGGGGCGATAGCCCATTCAGGCGTAATTCCACGTCCGGAGCCCCTATGAAGTTCAAGTCGATCCAGTTTTCGGTGGCCGCATTGGCCGGTGCCATCGTCCTCAGCGTCGTGGCCGCCCTCGTTCTTTATGCCCTGTTCTCCGGAGCGCGGACGCAAGAACTGGTGGAGCAACGCACCACCGCGCAATTCGAACAAGCCATCCAAGAGCGCCTGACCGCCATCGCCCGCACCCAGGCCAGCGAAATCCAGCGCGAACTCGAAGCGCCGCTGCACACGGCTGCGGGCCTGGCCACCACCAACGCCACGATAGGCATGAAGGACGCCAAGGGCGAGCCGCTGCTGAAAGTTGCGCGCGAGCAACTGCTCAACGTGCTGCACGAAACCGTGGTGCGCAATCCGAAAATTCTGGGTTCCTACATCGGTTGGGAACCCAACGCACTGGATCACAACGACGCGGCCTACGCCGAAGCACCGATCACCGGTGTCGACCCCAAGGACGGCCGCTTCATGGCCTGGTGGTACCGCAAGCCGGACGGCTCGTTCAATCTGGAAAAACTCGCCAGCCTTGAAGACCAGAAAATCCTCTCCACCGGCATCCGCTCCAGCGAGTACTACCTGTGCTCCCGGGAGACCCGCAAGGCCTGTGTGATTGACCCGGCGCCATACAAAGTCGGCGACAAGATGGTCATGCTGTCTTCGTTCATCGAGCCGATCATGGTCGATGGCAAATTCCAGGGCATCGTCGGCGCCGACCTGTCGGTGAACTTCATTCAGGACATGCTGGAAAATGCCGACAAAAAACTCTACGACGGCGCTGGCGACCTGGCGCTGATCGCCACCAACGGCCGCCTGGTGGCCTACACCAAAGACACCGCCAAGCTGGGCGAAAAAGCCAGCGAGATCCTGGATGCCAACGAAGTCGCCAATCTGGCGAACCTCACCAAAGGCGAAGTGCGCTACGACATCGACAAGGAGCACGGCCACATCGAGCTGTACCTGCCGTTCGGCATCGGCGACACCGACGCGCGCTGGACCCTGATGATCCGCATGCCGGTGGACGCAGTGATGGCCGACCTGCAAAAGCTGCAGAAGGACCTGGCCCATCAGCGCGACACCGACATCTTCGGCATGACCGTCGTCGGCCTGCTGATCGCCGCGCTGGGCTTGTTGATCGTCTGGTTCGTGGGCCGCGGCATCGCCCGCCCGCTCAAGCAGATGGTCGCCATGCTCGACGACATCGCCAAGGGCGAAGGCGACCTGACGCGCCGCCTGACCAGCGATCGCGCCGACGAACTGGGCTCGATTGCCAGCGGCTTCAACACCTTCCTGGGCAAGCTGCAGGCGATGATCACCCAGGTGGTGACCTCGGTGCAGAAGGTCAGCGACTCCTCGGAACACACCGCCGACATCGCCATCCGCACCAACAAGGGCGTGCACAAGCAGATGGCCGAGATCGATCTGGTGGCCACCGCCGTGCACGAGATGACCGCCACCGCGCAGGACGTGGCGCGTAACGCGACCCAGGCCGCACAAGCCGCCAACCATGCCGATGACGCCGCGAATCAGGGCATGCGCATCGTCCACAACACCTCCAATTCCATCAGCGAACTGGCGGTGGAAATCGGCCGCGCCGTGGGCGTGGTGCAGACCCTGGCCAAGGACAGCGAGAACATCAACGCCATCCTCACCGCCATTCGCGGCATCGCCGAGCAGACCAACCTGCTGGCCCTGAACGCGGCCATCGAGGCTGCTCGTGCAGGCGAACAGGGTCGCGGCTTTGCCGTGGTGGCGGACGAGGTCCGCAACCTGGCGCAGAAAACCCAGCAGGCGACCGAAGAAATCCAGAGCATGATCCAGCAGCTGCAGAACGGCACGCGGCAGGTGGTCAAGGTCATGGAAGACAGCCAGAGCAAGACCGACGAAAGCGTGGGCCATGCTGCCGAAGCCGCTCAGGCCCTGGAAAGCATTACCAAGGCCGTGTCGGTGATCAACGACATGAACACCCAGATCGCCAGTGCCGCCGAGGAACAGAGCGCGGTGGCCGACGACATCAACCGCAACGTGATCAACATCGGCCAGGTCGCCAACGAAGTGGCCGGCGGCGCGGACGAATCGAGCCAAGCCAGCGCCGAGCTGACCAAACTGGCCGAGCAACAGCGCCGGTTGATCAATCAGTTCAGGGTTTGATCCAGAGCGAAGATCTGAACAGGGGCACGAGGGCTGAATGCTGTCGCGCAAACAACCTCCCCCCCCCCGTAGCAGCACGGCTTACCGGCGGGAGCGTTGTGTCAGACGACCTATTCGTCACAGACATACCGCCCCGCCGGCAAGCCGTGCTGCTACGAGGAAACCTCAGAGCGGCGTGAGGCACTCCGGCGCATTGAGCTTGGGATCATTCACCAGATTGGCCAGCGGCCGCTCGCGCAGTTGCATTTGCGGGGCGGCGAGCAGCGCTTGCAGGGTCACCAGCGAGCTGTCCGGGTCCAGCCACTGGGCCTGGCCTTGTTCGTCGAGAATCAGCGGGCGACGCTGGTTCATCGCAGGCTGCGTCACCACGGCAACGCTCAGATAAGTGTGCCCTTCGACCGGGTACGCCTCCCAGATCGCCGCGAAGTACAGCGAAGAACCTTCCCCCGGCGTCAGCCAGAACGGGCGTTTGCGCACCGTGCCGCGCCATTCATAAAAGCCATTGGCGGGCAGCAGGCAGCGGCGCTCGCGAAACGCCTGGCGAAACATCGGTTGTTCGGCCACGGTCTCCGCCCGCGCGTGGGCCGGGGTGCGGGACATGTCGGTCAGCCAAGGCGGGGTCAGCCCCCAGCGCGCCCGGGCCACTTCACGCCCGCCTTCTTCACTTGCGCGAATGATCAGCACCGAATCGGCTGGCGAAATGTTCCATTGCGCCTGTTGCCCGGCCGGAAATCCGGGCAAGGCGGCGAAGGCTGGCGTCCAGCGAAACAGGGCATAACGTCCACACATGGGCTTGGGGCAACTCGTCTTGTCAGCGGATGAAGCGGCGCCGTACCGGGTTCAGCACAACAACACATCGGGATAGCTGTCAGGTTCCTCACCCGGCAGCACGAAGGCGCCATTGTACTCAGTGATCAGTTGCCGCGCCCGTTCGGCCTGTTCGTCTTCGACGGCCAGGCCCAACAGCCCGAAAACCGGCAGCTCGCCAATCCCGCCCAGCAGATGCCGCCCGGTGATGTGCGCCTCGATGCCTTCGCTGGCCAGCATCGATTGCAGCAGCTCGCCTTCCATCATGTTTTCCGGCTCATAGATCTTGCGCATCATTCATTCTCGCTACGCACGTCCAGTGTCCAGTCTTCCCCGTCGGTGTGCAGGCTGAAGATGATGGGCCGGCAACAGACCGGGCAATCTTCGATGTAGGTCTGGTCGCCACCGGACAGATCCAGCACCGCCTCGACCGGTTCGCCACAATAAGGGCAGTCATAATCCTGTATTTCCTGCATCACAGTCTCCGCGCGCAGTTTTGCGTATAATCGCCGACTTGTTTGCAGGCCCGGCCATCTATCTTCGCATCTGAGCCCGACCTGTCTTTACCCTAGCCGTTTCCTACAAGAGAGCATGATGGGCGAATTCGATGCCATCCGACCGTACGACGACACCGAAGTAAAAGCCGTTCTCGACCGGCTACTGGGTGACAAGGCCTTCCTGTCGATCCTCACGCGTTTCCGTTTTCCGCGCCTGGCAGGCTCCCTGGGCTGGATGCTGCAACCGGCCATCGCGCGCAAGCTGCGCCGCCAGTTCGCGGGCATCGAGTCGGTGGCCGCGTTGCAGGACAAGGTCGAGCATTACGTCGACCACACAATCGAACGGGCTACCGATGGTGTGACCTACACCGGTGTGGAGCAGTTCAAGTCCGGCGTGGCCTATCTGTTCCTGGCCAACCACCGCGACATCGTGATGGACCCGGCCTTCGTCAACTATGCCGTGTACCACGCCGGCCTGCCCACGCCGCGCATCGCCATTGGCGACAACCTGCTGCAGAAGCCTTTCGTCAGCGACCTGATGCGCCTGAACAAGAGCTTTATCGTGCACCGCTCCATTGCCGGGCGCCGCGAGAAGATGGCGGCCTATCAACTGTTGTCGGCGTACATCAACCACTCGATCCGCAACGATTGCGCCTCGATCTGGATCGCCCAGGCCGAAGGCCGCGCCAAGGACGGCGACGACCGTACCGAATCGGCGATCCTCAAGATGTTCCACATGAGCCGCAAGGACGAGCCGTTTGGCGAGGTCATTGCGTCGCTGAACCTCACCCCGGTGTCGATCAGCTACGAGTACGATCCGTGCGATCACGCCAAGGCCCGCGAGCTGTACATCCGCGCTACCACCGGCAGCTACACCAAGGCGCCGGGCGAGGACGACATCAGCATCGCGCTGGGCATCACCGGCTACAAGGGCCGGGTGCACGTCAACTTCGCGCCGCCGATCACCGAACTGTTCGAAGACACCAAGCAGTTGGCTGTCGAAATGGACAAGCAGATTCTCGGTGGTTACCGGCTGTTCCCCGTGCATTACCTGGCCTACGCGCAATGGGCCGACGCCGACCCTAGCCTGAATGTGCCAAGCGCCGCCGAGGTGTTCCCGGCCGACGAGCTTGCGCGTGCGCAGGAAGAATGGCAGCGCCGCCTGGACGGCTGCCCGGCCGAGCACCGGCCGTACCTGGTGCTGCAATACGCGACGCCGGTGCGCAATCAGTACCGGATCAAGGCCGGGTTGCCGCTGTAAATCAAGCGCCAATCCCCCCGTAGCAGCACGGCTTGCCGGCGGGAGCGTAGTGTCAGTCAACATTTTCGTCGCTGACATACCGCCCCGCCGGCAAGCAGTGCTGCTACGGACATTCATTCCGTAGCTCGATCCTCAGAGCTTGGTACTCACCCACGACAACACCAGCGCAAACGCCAGGCACGCCGCCCCGATGCGGTAGCTCTGGCGGATCAGGCGCAGCGTCGCCACGTCCATCAGGTGCATCGGCTCGTCGATGGGCGCCTGTTCGGTGAGTTCGTTCAGATGGGTGGTTTCGCGTTGCTCACGGCTGCGGGTGGTGTGCAGCAGCCAGATGCCGGGGCCTGCGGCGAGCAATGCGAAGAGATTGAGGATCATCCCGGGGGATTGCTGAACAAGCGACATGGGGGCCTCGATGGCGCCCGGCGAGGGGGCGCGGCAGGTACGGTTTGCAACTGACGATAACCGTACTGCGTGTCACCTTAACGTCACCTGAACCGGTCACTGTGTAGCGCCCAACCCACACGACACGGAGCCCGTCATGCTGCACGCCCACAACCAGGATCGCCTTTACCTGATCGCCCAGAGCGAAGAACAACAAGCCTTGATCGACGGCCTGGCCTTCAACGTGCAGGACCGCCACTGGCTGGTCTACTGCGCCCTGGGCGGGCATCAGCATCATGATTTGCCTGAGGTGGACCTGCTGACGGGTTTCAGCATGCTGGACCTCTACCAGGCTGCATGATCACACGCAGACCTGTAGGAGATCGGCCGCCGCGCAGTCAACACGGTTCCCTGTGGGAGTGAGCTTGCTCACGAAGAGGGCGCCGCATTCTGCAGGAATCAACGTCATGAACAGCTTCGTGAGCAAGCTCACTCCCACTGAAGCGCTGCAAGATTGCAACAAAAAGCCCCGGCATCTCGCGATACCGGGGCTTTTGTGCGGCGCTCTGGCGGCTTACTGCGCCAGCAGCTGCCCGATGGTCTGATCCTGGAACAGACGGGTCAGCGCATCGCTGAGCACATCGCCGATCAGCTTGGTGTTGGTCTCTTCGTTGGGCGCCATGCCGAAACGCTGATCCAGCGACGCGGCATAACGGCCACTGTAGCTGCGACCGTTGTTCTGCACGTCAGCACGGAAGGTCGAGCTGATGTTGGCTTCGGTCACGTAGAGGCCTTCCTTGGGCGACTGATACTTGAGGTCCGCCAGGGTGACGGTCAGTTGCGGGCCATTGCCGCCCTGCACCGGGGTGAAACCCATCAGGCGTACAGCGGTTTCAGCCTGAGCCTGCAACTGCGGCACCAACTGCTGGCCATTGACGGTGATCGAGCTGGTTTCCGGGTACAGGCCACCGCGGGTACCGAGGGTCTGCGATTGACGGCCGTCAACCACGCGAACCACCACTTGCTGGCCATGACCGACCGGCGCCAGCTGGCTGTTCAGCTTGGGTTGCGGGTTGAGGGATTGCGGACTGTGGGCGCACCCCGCCAGCGTCAGACTGCCTACAGCAAGCAAACCGAACAAAACACGACGCAACATGCTCATTTCTCCATGGGCCAAGGCACTAAATGTGCCGCAGTATAGCGACCTCGCGCGGGCACTCACTAGGGTAAAGATGAGACAAAATGCCATTGCGCAGGTTCCGCCTCATGACAGCACCATGTCGCTGCAAATCTTCAAGATGCAATCGCCTCGTCACAGGGATGTCATGGCCGCCCGCCATAATTTTCACAGCCCCCAACAAGGAGTCCGCCCATGGACTTTCTCTGGTCTGTGTTCTCGCCACGCCGCCGCTATCGCCACTTTGCCCGTCTGGATCAGCACGGCATCTGCATGGCGTTCAAACACTGCGCGGCGCAGCCACAGGGTAGCGGCTGGGTAGAAATCACCGAGGCGAGAATGAGCTGGCTGCATCAGCCCTTGCCGTCCAATGCCCGGGTCGCTCCGCGTCCGCGTGCGATTACCGCCCGGCAATTGCTCAGCATCTGACCAAACGGCGAATAAAAGTCATTTTTGCTGGGTCAATTCTGCGCGTTTCATCGCTATAATCTCCCCCCGATTATAAGGACGTCTCCTGATCGGGCCTCGCAGCACCGTTGATCGCCGTTATCAACACCTCCGTATCGCCCACAGAGAGCCTTCCACACAGACACGTGCAACGCCGTGTGTCCGCTTTGCCTGGGTGCAAGGGTCGATTCGCTCGAACCATTCACGCCCGTCAATGCCCACACTGTGTTGGAACATGATCTGCCAGCGCTGCCATCGCGCAGCCTTTTTTGAGGTTCGCGTCTCCAAAAGAGCGTGAAAAAAACGGGTTTTCACAACTTCACAAGAGTGTGGCGAGCAAATGAATAGTTACGCGTTTGTAAATGCACCATTAGCGTCTGACCCAGCCCCCTTGCACAGGACCGAGCGCAACGCAGCCTCCTCGACCGGAGCCTGAGGCCTTTTCCCACACGGGATTGGCCGCATGAGCACGCACCTTGACGATGGTCGAATGGCTGTCGGGGCCGAAAAATGAGTTCATGCTCCTATATAAGAGCATCGAACAGGCCTGATAAAGGCATGCGCGCAAATGCAGAGAATTGCGAAGAACCGGCCATGAAGACCCGGCCAGCGTGTGTGAGGCACCCCGCGAAGACCGCGACGCCCGCACCTGGCAACTGACCACGGGTTCCATGCCGTCAATTTGGTGCGAAAGATTTTGGAGACGCGTTAATGGCGCATAACGAAGCAGTGGACGTAGTACTTGTCGGGGCCGGCATCATGAGTGCCACCCTCGCAGTGCTGCTGAAGGAGCTTGATCCGAGCCTCAAACTCGAAGTCGTCGAGCTGATGGATTCCGGTGCCGCGGAGAGTTCCAACCCATGGAACAACGCCGGTACCGGCCACGCCGGCCTGTGCGAGCTGAACTACACGCCGCAGGCTGCCGATGGCTCGATCGACATCAAGAAAGCGATCCACATCAACACCCAGTTCGAAGTCTCGAAGCAGTTCTGGGCGTATCTGGCGCGCAAAGGCAGCTTTGGCTCTGCCCGTTCGTTCATCACGCCGGTTCCGCACCTGAGCTACGTCGAAGGCGAGAAAGGCGTTTCCTTCCTCAAGAAACGCTTTGAAGCGCTGCGCAAGCATCACGCCTTCGCCTCGATGGAATACACCGAAGACAAGGCCAAGCTGGCCGAGTGGATGCCACTGATGATGCCGGGCCGTCCTGCCGACCAGCAGATCAGCGCCACCCGCGTCATGCACGGCACCGACGTCAACTTCGGCGCCCTGACCAATCAGCTGCTCAAGCACCTGTCCAGCGCACCCGATGCGCAGGTCAAGTACTGCAAGCGTGTCACCGGCCTGGCGCGCAAGGGCGACGGCTGGAGCGTGACCATCAAGGACGTCAACAGCGGCGGCACCCGCGAAATCGACGCCAAATTCGTGTTCCTCGGCGCAGGCGGTGCGGCATTGCCGCTGCTGCAGATGTCGGGCATCGAAGAAGGCAAGGGTTTTGGCGGGTTCCCGGTCAGCGGCCAGTGGCTGCGCTGCGACAACCCGGAAGTGGTCAAGCGCCACCAGGCCAAGGTTTACAGCCAGGCTGCCGTGGGCTCGCCACCGATGTCGGTGCCGCACCTGGACACCCGCGTTGTCGACGGCAAGACCTCCCTGCTGTTCGGCCCGTACGCCGGTTTCACCACCAAGTTCCTCAAGCACGGTTCGATCATGGACCTGCCGCTGTCGATCCGCGCCGCCAACATCGCGCCGATGCTGGCCGTGGCCCGTGACAACATGGACCTGACCAAGTACCTGATCAGCGAAGTGCGTCAGTCGATGGAACAGCGTCTGGATTCGCTGCGCCGCTTCTACCCGGAAGCGAAAGCCGAAGACTGGCGCCTGGAAGTGGCCGGCCAGCGCGTGCAGATCATCAAGAAAGATCCGAAGAAAGGCGGCGTCCTGCAGTTCGGTACCGAACTGGTCGCGGCCAAAGATGGCTCCTTGGCAGCACTGCTGGGCGCTTCCCCAGGCGCTTCGGTGACCGTTTCGATCATGCTGGAACTGATCGAGCGCTGCTTCCCGGAAAAAGCCAAAACCGAATGGGCCGCCAAGCTCAACGAAATCTTCCCGGCTCGGGAAAAAGCCCTGGAAGCCGACGCGCAGCTGTATCAGCGCATCAGCGCCCAGAGCGACGAGAGCCTGGAGCTGGTTTCCAACAGCCCGGCGGCAAGCTTCGCCTGATTCAGGGCCTGCCCTGAATCGGTGAGATCACTGAAGCCCCCGCCCACGCAGCGGGGGCTTCAGTTTTGCTGCAACCTTCGCGTCATCCGCCCACTGTGCAGCTTTTCTGCAATCAGCCTCGGGCCTTCTCGACCAGCTCGATGTATTCCTCGGCGTTACGCTGATCCTTGATCAACGCGATGAAGTCATTGCCTTGCTCGTCCTTGCCATCCAGGTCGTAGCCTGCTTCCTTGAAGAAGGTCAGAAAACGCTCGAAGTCGTCGATCCGCAGGCCGCGGTAGGCCTTGATCAGTTTGTGCAGTGACGGCGAAGTGGCGTCGGCCGGTTCGAAATCCAGGAACAGCTTGATCTGGGCGTCGCCGATTTCATCGCCAATCACCTGCTTCTTATCTTTACGCATTGCTGACTCCAACTGACTTGCAAGACATTTCACGGGGCGGGCAGTTTACCCTCGCGCAGGCAACGGGCTCAACGCGCGCGTACGCTGCCGGTGTGCAGATCGGCCCAGACGTGGCCGTTGGCGTAGCTGAGGAACTGGCAATAGACCTTTTCGTTGCGCAGCAGATCGACCAGCACGCGGTACTGGCTGGGCGGGTAATACAGGGTCAGGGTGCGGCTAGCCTGATCAAAGGCCGGTTTCTTCAGGCTTTTGCTTTCGCCGTCGAAGTGGATCAGCACCTGGGAGATCGTCGCGCCCTTGTTCATCGGCTTGCCCTTGAGGCTCAGGCTCAGCGGCGAGGTGACCGGGATCGGCTGCTGATTGGACTGCCGCTGGCTGCCCACCACCACCGAATACTCGGTGACCTGCAGCAATTGCTGCTGCTCGGGCTCGCCCTCGCGCACCGAGAGTTCATCGGGCGGCAGGTATTGGGCGTGCATGGGTTCGGCGAGTGCGGGAAGAGGAAGGGTCAACAGCAACATCAACGCAGCTTGGCGACGAAACGATAACGTCATGGGTGCCTCCCGGGAAAAGTGGGAGGCACTCTAGCATGTGAGCACCGTTCTTATGCCCGACATTGCATAACCTGTAGGAGCGAATTCATTCGCGAAGCTCTACTGGGCGATGCAGCAGTATCGCCTGATCGATCTTTCGCGAATGAATTCGCTCCTACAGGGTCAAGCGGAGTATCCGTTACATGCCTTTAACGGCAAAGATCCCGGCCGCGTTGCGCCAGTAGCCTTTGTAATCCATGCCATAACCGAAGATGTAACGATCGATGCACGGCAGGCCGACGAAATCGGCCTTCAGGTCCGGGCGGGCCTTGCGGTCGTGGTCCTTGTTGATCAGCACGGCGGTGTGCACGGCGCGGGCGCCGGCGTGCTTGCAGAAGTCGATGATCGCGCCCAGGGTGTGGCCTTCGTCGAGGATGTCGTCGATGATCAGCACATCGCGGTCGATGAACGAGACTTCCGGCTTGGCCTTCCAGAACAGCTCGCCGCCGCTGGTTTCGTTGCGGTAACGGGTCGCGTGCAGGTAGGACGCTTCCAGCGGGAAGTTCAGATGCGTCAGCAGCTTGCCGGCGAAAATCAGACCACCGTTCATCACACAGAACACGACCGGGTTGCGGTCGGCCAGCACGCTGTTGATTTGCTCGCCAACGCGGGCGATGGACGCCTCGACTTCGTCGTTCGTGTACAGGCAGTCAGCCTCGCGCATGATTTGACGGATATGCTCGAGATCAGCGGACATGACGCTCTCCAAGGGGGCTGGGTAAGGAAAAGCGGGCAAAGGTACGCATCGGCGTTGCCCAGAGCAAGCGTTTCTGGACTAACGTTGCACTGGCGTCCCATTAATGTAACAACCCGAACTTAACCGGTAAGACAAGTTACAGCTGAATAGATTAATCTAGGCCGTTTTTTTTGCCCGCCCGCTGGAGCCTTCCCCTATGCCCATTCGTGAGATCCGCCACCCGCTGATCCGTCACAAGCTCGGTCTTATGCGCCGTGCCGATATCAGCACCAAGAATTTTCGTGAACTGGCGCAGGAAGTCGGCTCGCTGCTGACCTACGAAGCGACCAAGGACCTGCCGCTGGAAACCTACGACATCGAAGGTTGGGCCGGCACCGTCCAGGTCGAGAAGATCGCCGGCAAGAAGATCACCGTGGTGCCGATCCTGCGCGCCGGCATCGGCATGCTCGAAGGCGTGCTCAGCCTGATCCCGGGCGCCAAGGTCAGTGCCGTGGGCGTGGCCCGCAACGAGGAAACCCTCGAAGCGCACACTTACCTTGAAAAGCTCGCGCCGGAAATCGACCAGCGCCTGGCGCTGATCATCGACCCGATGCTCGCCACCGGCGGCTCGATGGTCGCCACCATCGACTTGCTGAAAAAAGCCGGTTGCCGTGACATCCGCGCCATGGTGCTGGTGGCCGCGCCCGAAGGCATCGAAGTGGTCGAGAAGGCTCACCCTGACGTGCAACTCTACACCGCCTCGGTCGACCAGCGTCTGAACGAGCACGGCTACATCATCCCGGGCCTGGGCGATGCCGGCGACAAGATTTTCGGCACCAAGCAGAAGGACGCCTGATGAAGCAGGATGAGTTCAACGACCCGTTGTGGCGCACCGTGCTGTCGGGTGCGCAGATGCTGTTCGTGGCCTTTGGCGCGTTGGTGCTGATGCCGCTGATCACGGGGCTCGATCCCAACGTCGCACTGTTCACGGCCGGCCTTGGCACGCTGTGCTTCCAGGTGGTGACAGGCCGTCAGGTGCCGGTATTCCTGGCGTCCAGCTTCGCCTTCATCACGCCGATCATTCTCGCCAAGGGCCAGTTCGGTCTCGCCGCGACCATGGGCGGCGTGATGGCGGCAGGTTTTGTCTACACCTTCCTGGGCCTGGCCGTGAAGATCAAGGGCACCGGTTTCATCGACCGCCTGCTGCCGCCGGTGGTCATTGGCCCAGTGGTGATTTCCATTGGCCTGGCGATGGCACCCATTGCCGCGAACATGGCCATGGGCAAGACCGGTGACGGTGCCGCCGAGCTGATTCCGTATCACGTCGCCATTTCGATCTCGATGGCGGCCCTGCTGACCACGCTGATCGTGGCAGTGTTCGGCAAGGGCATCTTCCGCCTTGTCCCGATCATCTCCGGCGTGCTGGTGGGCTTTGCCCTGTCGTTCTGGTTCGGCGTGGTGGACGTGGCGAGGATCGCCGCCGCCCCCTGGCTGGAGCTTCCGAAATTCACCGCGCCGGAGTTCAACTGGCAGGCAATCCTGTTCATCGTGCCAGTGGCGCTGGCCCCGGCCATCGAACACATCGGTGGCGTGATCGCAGTCGGCAGCGTGACCGGCCGTGACTATCTGAAAAAGCCCGGCCTGCACCGCACCCTGCTCGGTGACGGCATCGCCACCACCGTAGCCGGCGCGTTCGGCGGCCCGCCCAACACCACTTACGCCGAGGTGACAGGCGCGGTGATGCTGACCAAGAACTACAACCCGAAGATCATGACCTGGGCGGCGATCTTCGCCATCACCCTGGCCTTCATCGGCAAGTTCGGCGCGCTGCTGCAGAGCATTCCGGTGCCGGTGATGGGCGGGATCCTCTGCCTGTTGTTCGGCTCGATCGCGGCAGTGGGCCTGAACACCATGATTCGCCACAAGGTCGACTTGGCCGAAGCGCGCAATCTGGTGATCGTCTCGGTGACCCTGGTGTTCGGCATCGGCGGCGTGCTGATCGGCACCGGCAACGGCCCGGATGATTTCGGCATGAAAGGGATCGCCCTGTGCGCGGTCACCGCGATCCTGCTGAACCTGATCCTGCCGGGCAACGACGGCTGGAAGAACAAGCATCTGGATGATCAGTTGCCGTAGGTTCTTACCGATGCAAAAAAGGGTGCGCCATCACTGACGCACCCTTTTTTGTGCCTGGAGCAAAGCCCCTGTAGGAGCGAATTCATTCGCGAAACTCGTACAGCCGATAAAGATGTGTCGGCTGGACTGGCCATTCGCGAATGAATTCGCTCCTACAGGGGTGGCGGTCAGACCACCATCGCGGGCGCTTGTTCGCACAGCGCATTCAACGCCTTGGCCCAATTCGGGTCGTCATTGAGGCACGGAATCAGCACCAGCTCCTCGCCCCCCGCTTCCTTGAACTGCTCCGCACCGCGATCTCCGATCTCTTCCAGCGTTTCGATGCAATCGGCGACGAACGCCGGGCACATGACCAGCAGTTTCTTCACGCCCTGCCCTGCCAGTTCGGCCAGGTGCGCCTCGGTGTAGGGCTCGATCCACTTGTTGCGCCCCAGCCGCGACTGGAACGACACCGACCACTTGCCATCGGGAATGCCCATCTGCTCGGCGAACAGCTTCGATGACTGGAAACATTGCGCGCGATAACAGAACGCAAGGGTCTCGGGCGATGTGTGATCGCAGCAGTTACCTTGCTTGTCGAAACGGTGTTTGCCGGTGGGGTCGAGTTTGTTGATGTGGCTTTCCGGCAGGCCATGGAAGCTCAGCAACAGGTGGTCGTAATCCTGTTCCAGATGCGGTTTGACGCTTTGCACCAGCGCGTCCAGGTATTCCTGGCGATCGAAGAACGGCGGCAACAGCGCCAGTTCGAACTTCAGCTGTTTGTCGCGGATCACCCGCCGCGCTTCTTCGACCACGGTGGTCACCGTGCTGTCGGCGAACTGTGGATACAGCGGCGCCAGCGTGACCTTGCGGATACCTTGCGCCGCCAGCCGGGTCAGCACGGTTTCGATCGACGGCTCGCCATAACGCATCGCCAGTTCCACCGGCCCGTGGCGCCACTCTCGGGTCATGGCCTGTTGCAGGCGTTTACTGAGCACCACCAGCGGCGAGCCCTCGTCCCACCAGATCGAGGCGTAGGCGTGGGCCGACTGTTCCGGGCGCTTGATCAGGATCAGCGACACCAGCAGGCGCCGCACCGGCCACGGCAGATCGATGACGTAGGGGTCCATCAGGAACTGATTGAGATAGCGACGTACATCCGCGACGTCGGTGGAGGCCGGTGAGCCCAGGTTAACCAGCAGCAACGCGTGATCGGTCATGCAACACCTTATGTCAGGGGCGGCCCAGCAGGTTTTTCAGGGCCGCGTGCAGCTCGGTGAATCGGAATGTGAAGCCTGCCGCCTGCAAACGGCTCGGCCGTGCGCGCTGGCCGCCCAACAGCAGCACCGACAGCTCGCCCATCAGCACGCGCAAGGCCACGGCGGGCATGGGCATGAACGCCGGGCGATGGAGAATCGCGGCCAGTATCCTGGCGAAATCACGATTGCGAACCGGTGATGGCGCGCAGGCATTATAAGGACCTTCGGCGTCCTCGCGGTTCAACAGAAAATCAATCGCCGCGATTTGGTCGTCGATGTGAATCCACGGCATCCATTGCCGACCGTTGCCGATCGCGCCGCCCATGCCCATTTTGAAAGGCGGCAGCAAGCGTTGCAGCATGCCGCCTTCAGGGGCCAGGACCAACCCGGTGCGCAACAACACCACGCGGATGCCCAGTGCTTGCGCCCGCTGCGCGGTTTCTTCCCAGGCGATGCACAGCTGGCTGGCGAAGTCTTCGCTGACCGGCCCTGCGTTTTCATCGAGTTCGCGCTCGCCGCCATCGCCGTACCAGCCGACCGCCGAACCGGAGATCAGCACAGCGGGCTTCTGCTCGCGCCGTTCCAGCCAAGTGATCAGTTGTTCGGTGAGGGTGATGCGGCTGTCCCACAGCAGCAGTCGGCGCTTGCGGGTCCAGGGCCGATCAGCGATCGGCGCCCCGGCGAGGTTGATGACCGCGTCGACCGGCTGGCTGCCGAAATCGTCTGGATGGCCGATGCCGCGCACGCCGGCACCGCACAATCGCGCGACCTGTTCGGGCCTGCGACTCCAGACCGTCAGTTGATGGCCCTGATCGAGCCAGTGCCGACAAAGCCGTCGACCTATCAGACCTGTACCGCCGGTCAGCAAGATGTGCATGACTGAGTTCCTCGCGTGGCGTTCGTCGCAAATCGGTAGTCTATTTCTTCAGAAGCCTTTTGCTTCGAATTGTGCTTTTCAACCAAGCGCATTGTTGAACCATAGGCCACGCTATAGAGAACGACCTCACTCACATCCGTTCGATTAATCCGTTCGTACAGTTGAACGTTTTTGCTGAAGCGTCAGACTCAAGATTGATCGCCAGAGCGATCAGCGTCCTCTGCGTCGAAGGACGCCAAGTTATACCGAAAAACAGAATTGTACAGGTTTCAACGACGGCGTAGTCTGTGCAAACAGGTAACGAGGCCCCCATGACTGTACCCATCGCAATCATCGGTACCGGCATCGCCGGACTCTCAGCCGCCCGGGCGCTGCAGGCCGCCGGGCATGGCATTCACCTTTTCGACAAGAGCCGCGGCCCAGGCGGGCGGATGTCCAGCAAACGCAGCGATGCGGGCTCGCTGGACATGGGCGCGCAGTATTTCACTGCCCGCGATCGCCGCTTCGCTGCCGTCGTTCAGCAATGGCAGGCCGAGGGCCACGTCGCTGAATGGGCGCCGGTGCTGTACAACTTCCACGGCGGCCAGCTCAGTCTGTCGCCGGACGAGCAGGTGCGCTGGGTCGGCACGCCGCGCATGAGCGCGATCACCCGGGCGATGCTCGGCGACATGCCGGTCACCTTCTCCTGCCGCATCGCCGAGGTGTTTCGCGGCGAAGAACACTGGAACCTGATCGACACCGACGGTCGCACCCACGGCCCGTTCAGCCAGGTGGTGATCGCCATCCCGGCGCCTCAGGCGTCCACGCTGCTGGCCTCGGTGCCCAAGCTTGCCAGTGTTGTGGCAGGGGTGAAGATGGAGCCGACCTGGGCCGTCGCGCTGGCTTTCGATACGCCGCTGGATACGCCGCTCGAAGGCTGCTTCGTGCAGGACAGCCCGCTGGACTGGCTGGCGCGCAACCGCAGCAAGCCCGGCCGCGACGAGCGCATGGACGCTTGGGTGCTGCACGCGACCAGCGCCTGGAGCCGTCAGCATCTGGACATGCCCAAGGAAGAAGTCATCGACCATTTGCACGGCGCCTTCGCCGAGCTGATCAACTGCGCGATGCCCGCACCCGCCTTCACCCTCGCCCACCGCTGGCTGTATGCGCGGCCGACGGTGGGGCTGGAAGTCGGCGCGCTGTCCGATCCGGATCTTGGCCTGTATGTCTGCGGCGACTGGTGCAACAAGCTGGGCCGCGTCGAAGGCGCCTGGCTCAGTGGTCAGGATGCGGCACGCCGGTTGCTCGAACACCTGAAGTAATTCGCCGTACCCCCGCCAAATTGCTGCTGTCGATCGGGACAGCAGCCTGTCGTTGAAACACGAACTCATACCTCACGTAGCAGCACGGCTTGCCGGCGGTCTGGCGCGCAGCGGCAGTAAATTCAGACGACCTGGGCGTGTCAGGGACACCGCGTATGGAGGGAGATCAAGATCAAGAGCGTTCTTCCTAACGTCAGACCTGTTTCGACTTCGTCGAGTTACTTGAAAGGACCAAGTAACCAAGTCCTTATGCTCCTGGTTTGGCCCGACTTCGTCGGGTTCCCTCGCTCCGGTCCCGCTCCGTGGGCCCGGCGCGAAAGGGCCATCCATGGCCCACGCGCCTCTCGCCGCATCCATGCGGCTCGACCCACTCCGCGAGACCTCCGTTCGGCCTGCACCCAAGTCGCGATTTGTGGTGTCTGGACTTGCGCGCATGAAGATCAAAAGCCAGGTCAAAGGCGTGTGTTGAAGTATTCACTATCTGCTTCTGGCCGGAGGCCGTAGGAGCGCAGCTTGCTCGCGATCTGGCGCGCAGCGGCAGTAAAACCATCCACCTTGGCCGTGTCAGGCACACCGCATGTACAGTGTTTGCTGCCGCTGCGCGCCAGATCGCGAGCAAGCTGCGCTCCTACGCCCTTCGGGCAGAATCAAAAGCAGATCGCATATCACCATACCGTTGTTTTTGATCTTCGAGCGCAAATCTCACAGACACCACAAATCGCGACTTGGGTGCAGGCCGAACGGAGGTCTCGCGCAGTGGGCCAAGCGGCAGGATGCCGCGCGAGGCGCGGGGCCATGGATGGCCCATTCGCGCCGGGCCCACGGAGCGGGACCGGAGTGAGGGTAGTCTGACGAAGTCAGACCCAAACCAGGAGCAGAAGGACTTGGTTACTTGGTCCTTTCAAGTAACTCGACGAAGTCGAAACAGATCTGACGTTAGGAAGAGCGCCTTTGATCTTGATCTTCCTCCATACGCGGTGCCCCTGACACGGCCAAGTCGTTTGCACCTACTGCCGCTGCGCGCCAGACCGCCGGCAAGCCGGACTGCTACGGGGTCAGCTGAACCTTGAAACCTTGTACAAAAAATTTGACTTGTACAACTGCAAACCTATGATGAACGAAATGTTGTACAGCCATTCAAATCTGTACAAGTCGTTGCTCGAGGTTCTGCCATGTCCACGCCGCCGGACGCTTCATCACCCGCCAGACCCAAACCCAAGCTGGGCGTCAGTGCCTGCCTGATGGGGGTCGAGGTGCGTTACAACGGCGGGCACAAGGAATCCCATCTGCTGACCCGCGCGCTCAACCAGTACTTCGACTTCGTCCCGGCCTGCCCGGAAGTCGCCATCGGCCTGGGGGTGCCTCGCGAGACGATCCGGCTGGTGGGCGATCCCGAACACCCGCAGGCGGTGGGCACGGTGCATCAGGACCTGAACGTCACCCGGCCGCTGGCCGAATACGGCGAGCACATGGCCCGGGAGATGGATGACATCTGCGGCTACATCTTCATGCAGAAATCCCCCTCCTGCGGCCTGGAACGGGTCAAGGTCTACCGCGACAACGGCGCGCCGTTCGATGAGGGCGGCCGCGGCATCTACGCCCAGGCCTTCTGCGCGCAGCATCCGAACCTGCCGGTGGAAGAAGATGGCCGCCTGAACGATCCGGTGCTGCGGGAAAACTTCATCACCCGCGTCTTTGCCTACGCCGCCTGGCAGGAGTTGCTCAAGGGCGGCATCACCCGCCGCGCGCTCACTGAATTTCATTCGCGCTACAAGTACCAGCTCATGGCCAACGACCCGATGCAGTACAAGGCACTGGGCAGCCTGCTGGGCAACATGGGCCGCAGCGACCCGGCTGAGATCGCCCCGCGTTATTTCAGCGAGTTGATGAGCGCCCTGAAAAAACCCGCCACCCGACGCACCCACACCAACGTCCTGCAGCACATCTGCGGCTATCTGCGCGAGACCATCAGCGCCTCGGACAAGCAGGAAATCCAGAACCTGATCAGCCAGTACCACCAGGGCATCGTGCCGCTGGTGGTGCCGTTGACCCTGCTCAAGCACCACTTTCGCCAGCACCCGGATCCTTACATCGCGCTGCAGGTTTACCTGCAACCGCATCCGGAAAACCTCAGCCTGCGCAACGCGATCTGACCCATGAAGAACCCGAATTCCGACGCCCTTGAAGACGACCCGCAAGCCTACGCCCAGGCCATCGAGCAAGGCTGGCTGCCGATCCGCGAAGTGGCGCGCCTGACCGGCGTCAATGCCGTGACCCTGCGCGCCTGGGAGCGCCGCTACGGCTTGATCGTGCCCCATCGCACGCCCAAGGGGCATCGCCTGTACACCACCGAACACGTCGAGCGGGTGCTGACCATCCTCACCTGGCTCAATCGCGGCGTGGCGGTGAGCCAGGTCAAACACTTGATCGACAACCAGCAGACGCCCCCGGCCGAAGTCGAGAGCGACTGGGACCGCCTGCGCCAGACGCTGCTGCTGGCGATCAGCAGCCTGGCCGAGCGGCGGCTGGACGAAACCGTCAATCAGGCCATGTCGCTGTACCCGCCGCGCACCCTGTGCGAGCAACTGCTGCTGCCCCTGCTCGGCGCGCTGGAGCAACGCTGGCAGGGCCAGTTCGGCGCGCAGATGGAGCGGGTGTTTTTCTATTCCTGGCTGCGCAGCAAGTTCGGCGCGCGCCTGTACCACAACAATCGCCAGGTCAGCGGCGCGCCGTTTCTGCTGATCAATCAGTCCGACGTGCCGCTGGAGCCGCACCTGTGGCTGACCGCCTGGCTGATCAGCAGCGCCGATTGCCCGGTGGAAGTCTTCGACTGGCCGCTGCCGGCCGGCGAACTGACCCTGGCCTGCGAGCACCTCAAGCCCCGCGCAGTGCTGCTGTATTCGAGCAAGCCGCTGAACCTGGGCCAACTGCCGCGCCTGTTGAACAACGTCGAGTGCCCGAAGTTGATCGTCGGCCCGACGGTGCTGATTCATGCCGACGAACTCAACGGCCCGGCCAGCGAAATCGCCGGGCTGAGCCTCGCCGAACATCCTCTGGCAGCCCATACCGCGCTGCAGCGACTGGGACTTATCTGATGCAACTCTTCTGGCTGCGCACCGACTTGCGCGCACACGACAACACCGCCCTGAGCGCCGCCATGCATCAGGGGCCGACGCTGGCGGTGTACCTGATCAGCCCCGGGCAGTGGCAGTTGCACGACGACGCTGCGTGCAAGGTCGACTTCTGGCTGCGCAACCTCAAGGCACTGCAAGTGGAACTGAAAGCGCTGAACGTGCCGCTGCTGGTCGTTCACGCCGACACCTGGGACAAGGCGCCCAAGGTGATCGCCGATCTGTGCAAGGCGCACAAGGTCGAGCAGGTCCACGTCAACGAGGAATATGGCATCAACGAACAGCGCCGGGATCGCGAAGTGGCGGCGGCGCTGGACAAACAGGGCATCGGCTTTCACAGCCATCTGGATCAGCTGTTCTTCAAGCCGGGCAGCGTGCTGACCAAAAGCGGCGGCTACTTCAAGGTCTACACCCAGTTCCGCAAGGTCTGCTATGGCCGCCTGCACCACTCGGTGCCTTCGATTGTGCGCCTGCCGAAGCAGCAGGCGCCGTTGCACATCAAAAGCGACGACGTGCCTGACAGCGTCAAGGGTTTCGCCACGCCATCCGAGGCGCTGCGCAAGCTCTGGCCGGCTGGCGAAGCCGACGCGCGCAAACGCCTCGAACACTTCACCGACGATCAGGTGCATTACTACAAGGACGAGCGGGATTTCCCGGCCAAGCCCGGCACCAGCCAGCTGTCGGCCTATCTGGCGGCGGGCGTGGTTTCGCCGCGTCAGTGCCTGCACGCCGCGCTGCGCAGCAACCATGGCGAGTTCGAAACCGGCAATGAAGGCTCGGTGACCTGGATCAACGAACTGCTCTGGCGCGAGTTCTATAAACACGTGCTGGTGGGCTTCCCGCGGGTTTCGCGGCACCGGGCCTTCCGCCCGGAAACCGAAGCATTGAAATGGCGCCATGCGCCGAAAGATCTCGAAGCCTGGCAGCAGGGCCGCACGGGGCTGCCGATCGTCGATGCCGCCATGCGGCAGTTGCTGGAAACCGGGTGGATGCACAACCGCCTGCGCATGGTCGTGGCCATGTACCTGACCAAAAACCTGTTGCTGGACTGGCGCGAAGGCGAGCGCTTCTTCATGCAGCATCTGATCGACGGCGACCTGGCGGCCAACAACGGCGGCTGGCAGTGGAGTTCTTCCACGGGCACCGATTCATCGCCCTACTTCCGCATTTTCAACCCGGTCAGCCAGTCCGAGCGCTTCGACCCCGAAGGGCTGTTCATCAAGCACTGGGTGCCGGAACTGGCCGAACTCAACAAGCGCGACATTCACGACCCGGCGGCCATGGGCGGCCTGTTCGGCGTGAAAGGTTATCCACAGCCGATCGTCGATCTGAAATCCAGCCGCGAGCGCGCCCTGGCCGCGTTCAAATCCCTGCCCCACCGACAAGCAGAGACTCAATACCATGAGTGAATTCCTGCGCGACTACGCCCGGCGTTTCGCCGAGCTGAACAAGGACAACCTGCACCGGCTCGGCGAGCTGTACAGCGACGACATCGCCTTCGCCGACCCGCTGCATGAAGTGAACGGCCTGCCGGCGCTGCACAAGTATTTCGCTGACCTGTACGCCAACGTCAGCGACCTGGGGTTCGAGTTTCACGCCTTCGACCAGGTGCGCGAAGGCAAAGGCTATCTGCGCTGGACCATGACCTACCGCCACGCGCACCTCAAGCATGGCGAGCCGATCACCGTACAAGGCTGCTCGCACCTGCTGTGGACCGACAACAAGGTGTTCCAGCACCGCGACTTCTTCGACGCCGGCGCTTTGCTCTACGAGCACCTGCCGGTCATGGGCCGGATGATCCGCTGGCTCAAGGGGCGATTGGGATGAAACGGCGCATCTGGTTGACCGGCGCCAGCAGCGGCATTGGCCTGGCGCTGGCTGAAGAACTGCTCGGTGCCGGGCACCAGGTGGCGCTGACTGCGCGTAACCTCGAACCGCTTGAAGCCCTTGAGCGGCGCTTCCCACGTCAGGTGTTGCTGGCACCCGGGGACATCACCGAGCCCGAGCAGGTGCAGGCCATCGCTGAGCGCATCGCGCAGGTGTGGGGCGCGGTCGACACGGCGATTCTCAACGCCGGGACCTGTGAATACATCGACGCCAGCCAGTTCGACGCGCAATTGGTCGAACGCGTGGTGCGGACCAACCTGATCGCCACCGCCTACTGCGTTCAGGAAGCGCTGAACCTGTTGCGCCTGGGCCAACAGCCGCATCTGGTGGGCGTCGCCAGCTCCGTGGCGTTTCTGCCGCTGACCCGCTCCGAAGCCTACGGCGCGTCCAAGGCCGGGCTGCGCTATCTGTTCCGCTCGCTGCGCATCGATCTGGCCCGCGAAGGCATCGACGTCACGCTGGTCAGCCCCGGCTTCGTCGACACACCGCTGACTCGCAAGAACGATTTCCCGATGCCCATGAGCTGGCCGACGGAGAAAGCGGCGAAGTACATCGCCCAGCGTCTGGAGAAATCTCGTCGCCCGCTGGAAATTGCCTTTCCCTGGGCCTTCATCCTGATCCTCAAGCTACTGGCGCTGCTGCCAGAGCGGCTGCAACTGGCGCTGGGCAAACGCATGGTTCGCGCATCGAGCACATCCGGAGGTGCGTCATGAAGATCGCGATCATTGGCAGCGGCATTTCCGGACTGACCTGCGCCTGGATGCTCAACCGGCTGCACGACGTCACGGTGTTCGAAGCGAACGACTGGATCGGCGGCCACACCCACACGGTCAACGTCACGGTCAACGGCAAAAGCTACGCCATCGACACCGGTTTCATCGTGTTCAACGACTGGACCTACCCCAACTTCATCAAGCTGTTGGGCAAGCTGGGCGTGGCCTACAAGCCCACCGAAATGAGCTTTTCGGTGTGCGACCCACGCGGCCAGACCGAATACAACGGCAACACCCTCAACAGCCTGTTCGCCCAGCGCAGCAATCTGCTGTCGCCTTCGTTCTGGGGCATGCTGCGCGACATCCTGCGCTTCAACAAACGCGCACTGGCCGACCTGCACAGCCAGCGCATCGCCGCCGACACCACGCTGGGCGCCTACTTGAAAGCCGAAGGCTACGGGCAGCGCTTCACCGACCATTACATCGTGCCCATGGGTGCGGCGATCTGGTCGATGTCGCTGGCCGATATGCTCGCTTTCCCGCTGCAATTCTTCGTGCGCTTTTTCAAGAACCACGGCCTGCTGTCGGTCAACAACCGCCCGCAATGGTGTGTGATCGAAGGCGGTTCGAGCCGCTACATCGAACCGCTGACCGCGCCGTTTCGCGAGCGCATTCGCCTGCAATGCCCGGTGAGCCGGGTCGAGCGCGACCGGGAAGGCGTGACCGTTCACAGCGCTCAGGGTGCCGAGCGCTTCGACAAGGTGATCTTCGCCTGCCACAGCGACCAGGCGCTGGCGATGCTGGCCGAGCCCAGCGAAAACGAACGGCAGATCCTCGGCGCCCTGCCCTACGCCGACAACGACGTGGTCCTGCACACCGACACACGGCTTTTGCCCAGGCGCCCTCTGGCCTGGGCCAGCTGGAATTACAGGCTCGGCGGCGCAGGCGATCAATCGGCCGCCGTCACCTATGCCATGAACATCCTGCAAGGCATCGACAGCGACACCACCTTCTGCGTCAGCCTGAACCAGACACCGGCCATCGACCCGCAGAAAATCCTCGCCCGCTACCGCTACGCCCATCCGCAATACAGCCTTGAAGGCATCGCGGCGCAGGCACGCTGGCAGGAACTGTTCGGCGCACAGCACAGCTACTACTGCGGCGCCTACTGGGCCAACGGCTTCCATGAAGACGGCGTGGTCAGCGCGTTGCGCGTGGCGTCGGCGTTCGGGGAGCAGTTATGAATAACGCCGCCCTGAACAGCGCCCTGTACAGCGGCCTGGTGACGCACCGGCGCTTTTCGCCCAGAAGCCATACGTTCACTTACCGCATCGGCATGCTGTACCTGGACCTGGACGAGCAGGACGCGGTCATGAACCTCTCGCCGCTGGCTGGATTGAGTTGTCTGGCGCCGTTCTCCTTTCGCCCCGGCGACTATCTGCGCCAGTACACCGGCAAGGGCCTGTCACTGACCGCCGCGGTGCGCGAGATTCTGCGCAACGCGTTGGGCCGCGTGCCGCTGGGGCGGATCTGCCTGCTGACCCAGGCGCGCAGCTGGGGGCTGGCCTTCAACCCGGTGAGCTTCTTTTATTGCTTCGAGCGCGATGGCTCGCTGGCGGCGATCGTCTGCGAAGTCACCAACACGCCGTGGCGCGAGCGCTATCACTATGTGCTGCCGGCAGGCGCAGACGGCCACCAGCATTTCGCCGTGGCCAAGGCCTTTCATGTGTCGCCGTTCCTGCCGCAGGACCTGGAATACCGCATGAGCTTCAGCCAGCCGGGCGAGCGCCTGGGCGTGCACATGGCCGACTGGCGCGGCACAGACAAGGTATTCGATGCCACGCTCAATCTGCAACGCCAACCGCTGGATCGCCCTTCCCTGCATCGCCATTTGCGCACCTTTCCCTGGATGACCGCCAAGACCTGCCTGGCTATCTACTGGCAGGCGCTGCGCCTGTTTCTCAAACGCGTACCGGTTTTTTCCCATCAAGCCGCCGAAGGCTCCTACCGCACTGCCGCCGTTCAACCCAAGGATCGACGTCATGAAAAGTAACTGCCTCACTGCCGGTTTGAATGCCAACAGCCTGACGTCCAGCCTGTTGCGCCGAGGCGTCCTGCGCCAGCTCTCCCATCTACGCCATGGCCAGCTTGTGATTTATGAAGGCGATGAGCGCCATGTGTTCGGCGCTGCGGGCGCGAAGCTGCAGGGCGAGATCCACGTGCATGACCCAGCCGTCTGGGGGTTGGTGGCGAGCAACGGCTCGATCGGCTCTGGCGAGGCGTTCATCCATGGCTACTGGACCAGCCCCGACCTGACCACCGTGATCCGCGTGTTCGTCAGTAACCTCGACGTACTGGATGCGATGGAGGGTGGCCTGGCGCGCCTGGGCCGCCCGCTCGTGCACGGCCTGCACTGGCTCAACCGCAACACGCGCAAGGGCTCGCAGAAAAACATCGCCGCGCATTACGACCTGGGCAATGAGCTGTTCGAGCAGTTTCTCGACCCGACCATGATGTATTCCGCCGCGCAGTTTCAGAGCCCTGACGACACCCTCGAACAGGCACAACTGAACAAACTGGCGCGCATCTGCCAGAAGCTGTCGCTCAAACCCAGCGATCATTTGCTGGAAATCGGCACAGGCTGGGGCAGCATGGCGATCTACGCCGCGCAGCATTACGGCTGCAAAGTGACCACCACCACGCTGTCCAAGGAACAGTTCGCCTACACCGAAAAACGCATTGCCGAACTGGGCCTCGGGGATCGCGTCACGCTGCTTTTGAGCGACTACCGCGACCTCACCGGGCAATTCGACAAGCTGGTGTCCATCGAGATGATCGAAGCGGTCGGCCATCGCTTCTTGCCCACCTATTTCAAGCAATGCACGCGATTGCTCAAGGACAACGGCCTGATGCTCTTGCAGGCGATCACCATCCGCGAGCAGCGCTATCAACAGGCGCGGCGCAGTGTCGACTTCATCCAGCGTTACATTTTTCCGGGCGGCGCCTTACCGTCGGTTACACGAATGCTGGAGATCGTTGGCAAAGACACCGACATGAACCTGCTGCACATGGAGGACTTCGGCCTGCACTACGCACGCACCCTGCGTTTGTGGCATGACAACTTCCGCCACAGCACCGGGCGCCTTGCGGAACTGGGGTACGACGATTATTTCCTGCGTCTGTGGGAGTTCTACCTGTGCTACTGCGAAGGCGGGTTCCTTGAGCGCACCATCGGCACTGCGCAGTTGCTGCTGGCCAAGCCGGGCGCCACTCCCGAGCCGTTGCTGGGACGCTTCAATGCTTAGAAACCTGCTGAACGCCGTGCTGTTTCAGATTGGCTGGTTCACCTGCGTACTGGGCGGCAACAGCGGCTGGCTGCTGATTCCATTCGCGATTCTGTTGCTGCACCTGCGTTTCATCGGTTCCTGGCACACCGAAGCCAAGCTGCTGATGACGGTGTTCGCCCTGGGCTGCGTGCTCGACAGCGCGCTGATCAAGATCGGCCTGTTCGATTTCGGCGAAGTCGGCCGGGTGATTCCGCTGTGGCTGGCCTTGCTGTGGCCATTGCTGGCGACCACCCTGGGGCATTGCCTGGCGTGGTCGGGCAAGCGCTGGTGGCTGGCCAGTGTGCTGGGGGCAATCGGTGGGCCGGCGTCCTACATCGCCGGGTCGCATCTGACCTACGTTCAACTGCCATTTGGCGTGTGGCCCAGCGCGTTGATCCTGGGAGCGATCTGGGCAGTGGTCTTCCCGGTGCTGCACTGGCTCGCGGCGTGGTTCCGCGATCCGCGCCACGATGAAGTGTCGGCATGAAGGCGACGTCTGTCAGGCCGGCCCGCGCTCATTGCCGCACTGCTTTACACTGGCGCCCATGAAAGCGATTCCCCTGCTGCAACTCCCCGCAGAACCTGTCGAACCTGCCGTTTCCTGTTCAACCTGTGCCGCCTGCTGCTGCCAACTGGAAGTGATGCTGATCACCGACACCGGCGTGCCCGAGCGTTTCATCGATACCGATGACTGGGGCGGCGAGGTCATGCTGCGCCTGGACGATGGCTGGTGCGCGGCGCTGGATCGCGACACGATGATGTGCACGATCTACGAAAAGCGGCCGTTGATCTGCAGGGAATTCGAGATGGGTGCACCTGAGTGCATCACCGAGCGGGAAGGGATTGCGACGGCTTATTTATAGCCGCCGCAAGACCTATGGCCTATAGAAGCCTGTGGGAGTGAGCTTGCTCACGAAGGCTGTCGATGGGCTGGGCCATCGAAATCGTGAGCAAGCTCACTCCCACAATAAATCGATGCGCGCTCTAGAACGGCATCGTGTAATGAATCGCGTAGCTTTCGATACCGTCGTTGGTGCTGCTCAGGCCGCCGTTGGAGTAGTGAGTGGCGCGCAGGCCGACTTCATGACCACCGGCAAAACGCAGACCGAAACCCAGGCGGTCTTCGAACTGGAACGCGCTGCCCAGTTTGTTGCCTTCGACTTGCGTGCGCTGGAATACCGCAGCGCCGATACCGGCTTCGATGTAAGGCTTGACGCTGTCACCGGCGAATTCATAAACGAAGACTGGCGAGAACGACAGGCTGTTGTTACTGGCGCTCTTGTCGCCTTCCCAGTAGGTGTAGGCGCCGCTCCAGTAACCGGTCAGACGACCGACGCTGGTTTGCCACCAGCTCTTGTCCCAATCAAATTGCGCACCCAGGCGATAGGTCATCGTCGATTCGCCAGTGTGCCCCACCGAGAACTCAACCCCATCAGCCAGTGCCAACGCACTTTGCCCCGTTAACGCGGCCGCAATCGCAGCCAAACAAAACAGTCGCTTCATCTGAAACATCCTATTTTCGAGTGCAGTTAGAAATTTTTTATATCAACAGACTTCGATCAGAAATCTGTCAGCGTGCGTTAGTTCAGTAAAAATCAGCGCTATTCACGTTTTTTTCACAGGCCGAAGCTTCGCACACTGTCAGAATTTTTCCATAACAAACGTAGGACGTTTCTGAAATTATCGGGATCGCCACTGGTCCAGAACTGCGCCGCCTGAGAATGGCCGCTCGCGAGCAGGTGCTGCTGGCTGAGCAGACGCTGCAATTGGCGAGCAACTGCGGCGCCGGTGTCGATCAGCGAGATCGATGCCGGGATCATCTCCCGTAGCAGGGGCTTGAGGAAGGGATAGTGGGTGCAGCCCAGCACGATGGTGTCGCAGCCAGCGGCCAGCAATGGCTCGACATAGCCTTGCAACATCAGGCGCAGGGCCGGGCTTTGCAGATCGCCGGTTTCGATCAGTTCCACCAGCCCCGGGCAGGGCTGGGTGACCACTTGCACATCGCCGGCGAAACGGTCGAGCAAGGCGGCGAACTTGGCGCTTTGCAGCGTGCCGGTGGTCGCCAGCACGCCCACCACGCCGCTGCGAGTCGCTGCGGCAGCCGGTTTGACCGCAGGCTCCATGCCCACGATCGGCCAGTCGGGATAGCGCTCACGCAGATCGGCAGCGGCGGCCACCGTTGCGGTATTGCACGCCAACACCAGAGCCTTGGCGCCTTTTTCCCGGAAGAACTCGGCGATGGTCACGCAACGCTGGCGAATGAATTCCGGCGTTTTTTCGCCATAAGGCACGTTGCCGCTGTCGGCAACGAACAGCAGTGACTCCTGAGGCAGCAATTGACGAATTTCCAGCAGTACGGACAACCCGCCGACGCCTGAATCGAACACGCCAATCGGCGCATCGCTGTCTCTAGCCATCCTCAGAGCACTCTATTCATGGGTTGCGCCACAGACGCTGCAGCCCGGATCGCGCTTGACCTTCAGCTCGCGGAAGCGCGTGCCCAGCGCATCGATCAACAGCAGGCGACCGATCAGTGGCTCGCCAAAACCGGCCAAAAGCTTCAGGGCCTCCAGCGCTTGCAGGCTGCCGACCAACCCGACCAACGGACCGACCACACCGGCCTCGCTGCAGGTCAGTTCGGCTTCGCTGCCATGACCGTATAGACAGTGATAGCACGGGCTGGCAGGTAGGCGCGGGTCGAACACCGACAACTGGCCTTCCAGGCGAATCGCCGCGCCACTGACCAGCGGCTTGCCCGCCGCCACACAGGCCGCGTTGACCGCCTCGCGGGTAGAAAAATTGTCGGAGCAATCGAGCACCAGATCCACGCTCGCCACCGCAGCGGCCAGGGAATCGACATCCAGTGCCGCGCGATGGGCCACCAGACGGATCTGCGGGTTGATCGCGGTCAGGCGAGTGATGGCCGAGTCGACCTTGCTCTGGCCGACGCTTTGGTTGTCATGAATGATCTGGCGTTGCAGGTTGGTCAGATCGACCGTGTCGAAGTCCGCCAGATGCAATTCGCCCACGCCCGCCGCAGCCAGGTACAACGCCACTGGAGAGCCCAGCCCCCCAAGGCCGACGATCAGGGCGCGGCTCTGCTTGAGCCGCAACTGGCCGTCGATGTCGACTTGCGACAGCAGGATCTGCCGGCTGTAACGCAGCAGCTCTTCGTTGGTCAGCTCGGTGGTGTTCACAGTGGCACGCGTCCGAAAGTGATGCGTTCGTGGTCCCCCAGATCGCGGCGGGTCTGGATCTGTTCGAAACCGTGGCGATCGAGCAGTTCACGCACCGCTGGGCCCTGGTCGTAGCCGTGCTCCAGTAGCAACCAGCCACCGGGCTCCAGGTGCGCAGGCGCCTGGGAGACGATCAGACGCAGGTCGTCCAGCCCATCGGCGCCGGAGGTCAGCGCGCTGCTGGGCTCGAAACGCACATCGCCCTGCACCAGATGCGGGTCGTTGTCGGCAATGTAAGGCGGGTTGCTCAGGATCAGGTCGAAACGCTGGCCTTCAACGGCGCTAAACCAGTGGCTGAGCGCGATCCGCGCGTTGTCCAGATGCAGGCGCTGGCGGTTGCGTTCGGCGAGGTCGACCGCTTCCTGCACGCGGTCCACGCCGGTCACTGTCCACTGCGCGCGGTCCTTGGCCAGCGACAGCGCAATGGCGCCGGTGCCGGTGCCCAGATCCAGCAGGCGATGAGGAATAGCGCCCGGCAGGAGTTCCAACGCGGTTTCCACCAGCATCTCGGTTTCCGGACGCGGGATCAGCGTGTGGGTGGCCACTTCCAGATCGATGTTCCAGAAACCCTGCTGGCCCAGAATGTAAGCCACCGGCTCGCCGGTACGGCGGCGCTGCAGGTATTCATCGAACGCCTGGGCGGCTTCGGAGCTGACAATCCGCTCGGGCCAGGTGTGCAGGAAGCTTCGCGGCTTGCCCAGGGCGGCGGCGAGCAGCAATTCTGCGTCCAGGCGGGCTGTCGGGGAGTCCGGCAGTTCGGCGTTTCTTAACAGGCTGGCGATGATGGTCATTTACTCACCCAATGCCGCAAGTTGGTCTGCCTGATACTCGGCAAGCAACGGTTCTATCACTGCATCGACTCCACCGGCCATCACTTCATCCAGCGAGTACAGCGTCAGGTTGACGCGATGATCTGTCACTCGCCCCTGTGGGAAATTGTACGTACGGATGCGCTCGGAACGATCGCCCGAGCCCACCAGCAGCTTGCGCTCGCTGGCGATGGCGTTGGCCGCCGCGGCGGTCTGCTGATCGTTGAGCTTGGCCGCGAGCCAGGCCATGGCGCGGGCCTTGTTCTTGTGCTGCGAACGCTCTTCCTGGCACTCGACGACCGTGCCGGTCGGCAAGTGGGTGATGCGGATCGCCGAATCCGTGGTGTTCACGTGCTGACCGCCGGCGCCGGACGAGCGATAGGTATCGATGCGCAAGTCCGCCGGGTTGATCTCGATCGCCTGTTTCTCGTCAGGCTCGGGCAACACCGCAACGGTGCAGGCGGAGGTGTGAATACGGCCCTGGGATTCGGTCTCGGGCACGCGCTGCACGCGGTGGGCGCCGGACTCGAACTTCAGCTTGCCGTAAACGTTGTCGCCTTCGACCCGGGCGATGACTTCCTTGAAGCCGCCATGCTCGCCTTCGTTCTCGGAGAGAATCTCCACCCGCCAGCCGCGCTTCTCGGCGTAGCGCGAGTACATGCGGAACAGGTCGCCGGAGAAAATCGCCGCTTCGTCACCGCCAGTGCCGGCACGAATTTCCAGAAACACGTTGCGACCGTCGTTGGGGTCCTTGGGCAGCAGCAGCTTTTGCAGCTCGCCTTCGAGCACCACCAGATGATCCTTGGCTTCGCGCACTTCCTCGACGGCCATTTCGCGCAGGTCCGGGTCGCTGTCCTTGAGCAGCGCTTGGGCGCCTTCGAGGTCAGCCTGCACTTTCTGCAGTTGCGAATAGGCCTGGATCACCGGCTCGACTTCCGCGTATTCACGGGAATAGGCGCGGAATTGGGTCTGGTCGGAAATGACTTCGGCGTCGCCCAGCAACGCGGTCAATTCCTCGAAACGGTCGCTGAGCACGTCCAGTTTTTTGAGCAGTGAAGCTTTCATTGCGGGGGTTTATCCGTGGAGCCCTCGTTGAGGGCAAAGAGTTCCTGGGCCATGGCCAGCGCATCGACGCGGCCTTCGGCGGACAGCTTTTTCAGTTGCACGCTGGGGGCATGCATCATCTTGTTGGTCAGGCTTCGGGCCAGCGACATCAGCACCTCTTCGGCATTGGCGCCGTTGGCCAGCAGGCGCTGGGCCTTTTGCAATTCTTCGTCACGCAGGCGTTCGCTCTGCTGGCGATAAGCCCTGAGCACATCCACCGCTGCCAGCTCACGCAGCCGCGACATGAAGTCGTCGACGCCCAGGCTCACCAGTTCCTCGGCCGCCTGGGCTGCACCCTGGCGACTCTTGAGGTTTTCGGCGACGACTTCGTGCAGATCGTCGACGGTGTACAGGTAAACGTCGTCCAGCTCGCCGACTTCCGGCTCGATATCCCGCGGTACGGCGATGTCGACCATGAAGATCGGCTTGTGCTTGCGCAGTTTCAGCGCGCTTTCCACCGCGCCCTTGCCCAGGATCGGCAATTGGCTGGCGGTGGAGCTGATCACGATGTCGCTGTTGACCAGTTCGGCAGGGATGTCGGCCAGCAGCACCGCATGGGCGCCGAACTCTTCGGCCAGAATGCTTGCGCGCTCCAGCGTGCGGTTGGCCACCACGATACGCTTGACCCCGAGATCGCGCAGGTGCCGGGCGACCAGCGTGATGGTTTCGCCGGCGCCGATCAGTAATGCCTGGCTGCGCTGAAGGTCGCTGAAGATCTGCTTGGCCAAGCTGACGGCCGCGAAGGCCACGGAAACCGGGTTTTCGCCGATGGCCGTGTCGGTGCGCACCTGCTTGGCGGCGCTGAAGGTCGCCTGGAACAGCCGGCCGAGCAGCGGGCCGATGGTCCCCGCTTCACGGGCCACGGCGTAGGCGGATTTCATCTGGCCGAGAATCTGCGGCTCGCCCAGCACCAGCGAATCGAGCCCCGAAGCCACGCGCATCATGTGCCGCACGGCCGCGTCGTCCTCGTGCACGTAGGCACTGGCGCGCAGTTCTTCGAGGTCCAGATGGTGATAGTCGGCCAGCCAGCCAAGCACCACGTCGGCGGTGAGGTGATCCTGCTCTATATACAGCTCGCTGCGGTTGCAGGTGGAGAGGATCGCGGCTTCGCGACTCTGGGTCAGGCGGCAGAGCTGCTGCAACGCTTCAACCAGCTGCTCAGGCGTAAATGCCACGCGCTCGCGGACATCCACTGATGCAGTCTTATGGTTGATACCCAGAGCAAGAAAGGCCATGCAAGGTCGCTGACGGTGACGAGAAGCCGGCAATTGTCCTACTTCACTAGACCGAGAACAACCACCGCAATACATTCAGAACGTCCGGAACAGTCTATTGTCCCTATAGAGATCCGCTTCACAGCCTCGCCCCCTGCGACAATTTGTCCGGGCGCAGGCCTTAAATGAAGGTTCTTCAGTTTATTAGCCGGGCTGTGGGTTTGCTCCCTGCCTTATGTCATGATGCTTCCAAACCGCAGGTAAGCCACCCCTCTTCTATATGAATAAATCTTCCGCGTTGTTCCTTGCCCTTGTCGTTCTTGGTGGCTGTCAGTCGACGCCGCCTGCTTCCACGCAGCCGCCCGCCGCCGAGAAGCCCGCCGCGCCCGCTCCCGAGGCCAAGCCGCAGGTCTACGGATCGTTCACCCAGGACACCGTGGTCAGCCTGCTGACCGCCGAGCTTGCCGGGCAGCGCAATCGCTTCGACATTGCGCTGGACAACTACGTGACCCAGGCCATCCAGACCCAGGACCCGGGGATTTCCGAGCGTGCCTTCCGCATCGCCGAGTACCTGGGCGCCGATCAGGCCGCCCTCGACACCTCGATGATCTGGGCGCGCAACGACCCGACCAACCTGGAAGCCCAGCGCGCAGCCGCCATTCAGCTGGCTCGCGCCGGTCGCTACGACGACTCCATGCGCTATATGGAAAAGGTGCTGCAGGGCCAGGGCGATACGCATTTCGACTTTCTGGCGCTGTCGGCAGCGGAAACCGACTCCAACACCCGCAAGGGCCTGTTGGCCAGTTTCGACCGGCTGCTGGCCAAATACCCGAAAAACGGCCAGTTGATCTTCGGCAAGGCCCTGCTGCTGCAGCAGGAAGGCGACAGCAACGCCTCACTCAAACTGCTCGAAGACAACCCGCCAGGCGAAGGCGAAGTGGCGCCGATCCTCCTGCGCGCGCGCCTGTTGCAGAGCATGAACCGCGGCAAGGAAGCGATTCCGCTGCTGGAAAAGAGCATCAAGAAATACCCGGACGACAAGCGCCTGCGCCTGACCTACGCGCGCATGCTGGTGGAACAGAACCGCATGGAAGACGCCAAGGTGCAGTTTTCCAGCCTGGTCCAGCAGTACCCGGATGACGATGAACTGCGCTACTCGCTGGCGCTGGTCTGCCTGGAAAACAAGGCCTTCGATGAAGCCCAGGGCTATCTGGAAGACCTGGTCGCCCGCGGCAGCCATGTGGATTCGGCCCATGTGAATCTGGGGCGCATCTATGAAGAGCGCAACGACCCACAGAACGCCCTGGGCGAATACGCGCAGGTCGGGCCGGGCAACGACTACCTGCCGGCGCAATTGCGTCAGGCTGACATCCTGATGAGCAACGGCAACACCGCCGAAGCCTCCAAGCGCCTGGCCCAAGCCCGCGCCGATCAGCCCGATTACACGATTCAGCTGTACCTGATCGAAGCCGAGACACTGACCAACAACAACCAGAGCGACCGTGGCTGGCAAGTGCTGACCCAAGCGTTGAAGCTGTATCCGGACGACCTGAACCTGCTCTACACCCGCGCGATGCTGGCGGAAAAACGTGACGACCTGAAGCAGATGGAGACCGACCTGCGGGCGATCCTCAAGCGCGAGCCGGACAACGCCATGGCGCTGAACGCGCTGGGTTACACCCTGTCCGACCGCACCACGCGCTACGCCGAAGCCAAGGAACTGATCGAACGCGCGCATCAGCTCAATCCGGAAGACCCGGCCGTGCTCGACAGCCTGGGCTGGGTCAATTACCGGCTGGGCAACCTGGATGAAGCCGAGCGCCTGCTGCGCGAAGCGCTGGAGCGTTTCCCCGACCACGAAGTCGCCGCGCACCTGGGCGAAGTGCTCTGGGCCAAGGGCCAACAGCGCGAAGCGCGCAAAGTATGGGGCAAGGCCCTGGAACAACAACCTGACAGCCCGGTCCTGCGCAGCACCCTCAAGCGCCTGACCGGCTCCGAGACCCTCTGATTTATGTCTTTGCGCCACTCCGTACGCCACATAGCTGCATTCACGCTTATCGCCCTGCTCGCCGGTTGCGCCGGGATCACGCCCCACGAAGCGGTACAGGGCACGGGCGATGCCAGCAAATGGAAGGTCAACAAGGAACAGCTCGCGAGCCTTGATGGCTGGCAGATCAACGGCAAGGTCGGTATTCGCGCACCGAAGGACTCCGGCAGCGGCACGCTGTTCTGGCTGCAGCGTCAGGATTACTACGACATTCGCCTCTCGGGCCCTCTGGGTCGCGGTGCCGCGCGCCTGACCGGCCGCCCCGGCGCGGTCTCCCTCGAAGTCGCCAATCAGGGCCGCTATGACGCGCCGGATCCGGAAACCCTGCTCAAGGACCAACTGGGCTGGAAGCTGCCGGTCTCACACCTGGTCTGGTGGGTTCGCGGCCTGCCCGCCCCGGAAACCAAAAGCAGCCTGACCCTGGATGGCGACAGCCGCCTGTCGAACTTGACCCAGGACGGCTGGCAGATCGAATACCTAAGCTACACCGAGCAGAACGGCTACTGGCTGCCTGAGCGGATGAAGCTGCACGGCCAGGACCTGGACGTGACGCTGGTCATCAAGGACTGGCAACCACGCAAGCTGGGGCAATGAGCATGTCTGAGAACCTGTTGACGCTGCCGGCCCCGGCCAAGCTGAACCTGATGCTGCACATTCTGGGTCGCCGTGATGACGGCTATCACCAGCTCGAAACGATTTTCCAGTTTCTGGACTACGGCGACGAACTCAGTTTCGCCCTGCGTGAAGACGGAGAGGTGCGCCTGCAGACGGAAATTGCCGACGTTCCTCACGACAGCAATCTGATCGTTAAAGCCGCTCGCGCACTCAAGGAACAATCCGGTTGCCGGCTTGGCGTGGACATCTGGCTGAAAAAAATTCTGCCCATGGGCGGCGGCATCGGCGGTGGAAGCTCGGATGCAGCGACCACATTGCTGGGTCTGAACCATCTCTGGCAACTGGGCTGGGATGAGGATCGCCTGGCCGCGCTGGGCCTTAAGCTTGGGGCTGACGTCCCGGTTTTCGTGCGCGGGCACGCCGCTTTTGCTGAGGGCGTGGGCGAAATTCTCACCCCGGTAACCCCCGAAGAACCGTGGTATGTCGTGCTTGTTCCGCAAGTCTCTGTAAGTACAGCAGAAATTTTTTCAGATCCACTGTTGACACGTGACACTCCTCCCATTAAAGTGCGCCCCGTTCCCAAGGGAAACAGCAGAAATGACTGCTTACCGGTGGTAGCAAGGCGTTATCCAGATGTACGTAACGCTTTGAATTTGCTAGGTAATTTTACCGAAGCAAAATTAACCGGAACTGGAAGTTGTGTGTTTGGGGCCTTCCCAAACAAAGCTGAAGCTGATAAAGTCTCGGCCCTTCTTACAGAGACCCTTACAGGGTTTGTAGCAAAGGGAAGCAACGTTTCGATGTTGCATCGCAAGTTACAGACACTGCTCTAAAAGGAACCGAATGCCAGGCATTCGTTGCAACAGATACAGGGGCGTCGCCAAGCGGTAAGGCAGCAGGTTTTGATCCTGCCATGCGTTGGTTCGAATCCAGCCGCCCCTGCCATTTTCCTATAGTCATCCAGGCATACCCTAAGCCTCCAGGTACTGCGCGTGTCCAAGATGATGGTCTTTACGGGGAACGCCAACCCCGATCTGGCTCGGCGTGTCGTACGTCAGCTGCATATACCTCTCGGTGACATCTCTGTCGGTAAGTTCTCCGACGGCGAAATTACCGCTGAGATCAATGAAAACGTTCGCGGTAAAGACGTCTTCATTATTCAGCCGACCTGCGCTCCGACCAACGATAACCTGATGGAACTCGTCGTGATGGCTGATGCCTTCCGTCGCTCCTCGGCTACTCGTATTACTGCAGTTATCCCTTACTTTGGTTATGCCCGCCAGGATCGCCGTCCGCGTTCCGCCCGCGTGGCCATCAGCGCCAAAGTGGTTGCGGACATGCTCACCGTGGTCGGTATCGACCGTGTGCTGACCGTCGACCTGCACGCTGACCAGATTCAGGGTTTCTTCGATATTCCTGTAGATAACATCTACGGCTCCCCGGTTCTGGTGGATGACATCGAAGACCAGCGTTTCGAAAACCTGATGATCGTCTCCCCGGACATCGGCGGCGTCGTGCGTGCACGTGCTGTTGCCAAGTCGCTGGGCGTGGATCTCGGGATCATCGACAAGCGCCGTGAGAAGGCCAATCACTCCGAAGTGATGCACATCATCGGTGACGTCGAAGGCCGTACCTGTATTCTCGTCGACGACATGGTCGACACCGCCGGCACCCTGTGCCACGCGGCCAAGGCCCTGAAAGAACACGGCGCAGCCAAGGTTTTCGCCTACTGCACCCACCCTGTTCTGTCGGGTCGCGCGATCGAGAACATTGAAAATTCCGTGCTCGACGAGCTGGTGGTGACCAACACCATCCCGCTGTCTGCCGCAGCACAAGCCTGTGACCGTATCCGCCAGCTGGATATCGCACCGGTGGTCGCTGAAGCGATGCGTCGCATCAGCAACGAAGAATCGATCAGCGCGATGTTCCGCTAAGGGCCCTGCCCTTTCGAACCTCCGTTGACGAAAAGCGCCCCGCCCCGACAAGCACTGTCGGGGCGGGGCTTTTTTGCCCATACCGAGTCTGGCGCTGGTCGCAAACGCCAACCGGACATGGCTATTTTGGAGATACAAAATGACTGACTTCATCCTGAACGCCCAAGCGCGTACTGACCTGGGGAAAGGTGCGAGCCGCCGCCTGCGTCACTCCGCCAGCATCCCTGCCGTTGTCTACGGTGGTAACAAGGACGCTGAGTCCCTGACCATCCTGGCCAAGGAAATCACCAAGCTGTTCGACAACGAAGCTGCTTTCAGCCACGTTCTGGAACTGAACGTCGACGGCAAGAAGCAGAACGTCCTGGTCAAGGCTCTGCAACGTCACCCAGCCAAAGGCTTCATCATGCACGCCGACTTCGTTCGCGTCGTTGCTGGCCAGAAACTGACTGCCAAGGTTCCGGTTCACTTCATCAACGAAGAAGCTCCGGTCAAGAAAGGCGGCGAGATCTCTCACGTAGAGAACGAAATCGAAGTTTCCTGCGAAGCCAAAGACCTGCCTGAGTTCATCGAAGTCGACCTGGCCAAGGCCGAAATCGGCACCATCATTCACCTGTCGGACCTCAAAGCTCCGAAAGGCGTTGAATTCGTGGCTCTGGCTCACGGCGACGACAAGGCAGTTGCCAACGTTCACGCTCCACGCGTGTCCGCTGAAGCCGCTGACGAAGCAGAAGGCGCTGCCGAGTAATAATTACTCGCACGCTGGTTGAACCTTCGGGAATGCCTGGCATTCCCGATCTCGACCCAAGGAAGAGCCCCTGACGTGACCGCCATCAAACTGATCGTCGGCCTGGGAAACCCCGGCCCCGAATACGAACAGACCCGGCATAACGCAGGGGCTCTTTTCGTTGAACGCATTGCCAGCGCACAGCGTGTCAACCTGACCGCTGACCGCAAGTATTTCGGTCTGGTGGCCAAATTCAGCCATCAGGGCCAGGACGTTCGTCTGCTGATTCCCACCACCTACATGAACCGCAGCGGCCAGTCCGTGGCGGCGCTTGCCGGTTTCTTCCGCATTAAGCCTGAAGAAATCCTGGTGGCACACGACGAACTCGACCTGCCTCCGGGCGTCGCCAAGCTCAAGCTCGGTGGCGGCCATGGCGGGCACAACGGGTTGCGCGACATCATTGCGCAACTGGGCAATCAGAACAATTTCCACCGCCTGCGGCTTGGCATCGGCCACCCGGGCGTCGCCAGCATGGTTTCAAATTTCGTCCTGGGTCGTGCGCCACGCGCCGAACAGGAAAAACTCGATGCCAGCATCGACTTTGCCCTCGGCGTGCTGCCGGATGTCTTCGCCGGCGACTTCGCCAAGGCGATGCGCGTCCTGCACAGCCAGAAGGCCTGACATCACTCGAGGGGAAACATCATGGGATTCAACTGCGGCATCGTCGGCCTGCCCAACGTCGGCAAGTCCACCCTGTTCAACGCCCTGACCAAATCCGGTATCGCGGCAGAGAACTTTCCCTTCTGCACCATCGAACCGAACAGCGGCATCGTGCCCATGCCCGATGCCCGCCTGGACGCGTTGACCGCCATCGTCAAGCCGGAAAAGGTCATCCCGACCACCATGGAATTCGTGGACATCGCAGGCCTGGTGGCCGGTGCGTCCAAGGGTGAGGGCCTGGGCAACAAGTTTTTGGCCAACATTCGCGAAACCGATGCCATCGCCCACGTGGTCCGCTGCTTCGAAGACGAGAACGTGATCCACGTCTCCAACAGCGTCGACCCCAAGCGCGACATCGAGATCATCGACCTGGAACTGATCTTCGCCGACCTCGAAAGCTGCGAGAAGCAACTGCAGAAAGTCGCGCGCAACGCCAAAGGCGGTGACAAGGAAGCGCTGGCACAGAAAGCCATTCTTGAACAGCTCATCCCCCACTTCACCGAAGGCAAGCCTGCGCGCAGCCTGATGAAGAACATGGGTGCCGATGAGAAAGCCGTGATCAAGGGCTTCCACCTGCTGACCAGCAAGCCGGTGATGTACATCGCCAACGTGGCGGAAGACGGCTTCGAGAACAACCCGCACCTGGACGTGGTCAAGGCCATCGCCGAAGAAGAAGGCGCGGTCGTGGTTCCGGTCTGCAACAAGATCGAAGCCGAAATCGCCGAGCTTGAAGAAGGCGAAGAAAAAGACATGTTCCTCGAAGCCCTGGGCCTGGAAGAGCCAGGCCTGAACCGCGTGATCCGCGCCGGTTACGACCTGCTCAACCTGCAGACCTACTTCACCGCTGGCGTGAAGGAAGTCCGCGCCTGGACCGTGCGCGTCGGCGCCACCGCGCCACAGGCCGCCGGCGTGATCCACACCGACTTCGAAAAAGGCTTCATCCGCGCCGAGTGCGTCGCCTACAACGACTTCATCCAGTACAAGGGCGAAGCCGGTGCCAAGGAAGCAGGCAAATGGCGCCTGGAAGGCAAGGACTACATCGTCAAGGACGGTGACGTGCTGCATTTCCGCTTTAACGTTTAAATTTCGCTGCTTCGCCAGCGACTAAAAAGCCCCCTGCGCCAACGGCTCAGGGGGCTTTTTCATATCTCGACGAAAACTCGGATCACTGCGCGCTGGCAAACATCGCCTGATACTTGGCCTTGTTGGCGGCGTAATACTCGGCAACGACTTTGTCGGCGCTGCTTTCACGTGCGGTCAGCATCAGCTTTTCCAGGTCTTCCTTGGGGATCTTGAAGTTGGCGAAGAAACGCGCGACTTCCGGGTGTTCGGCAGTAAAGCCTTTGCGGGCAACGGCGTGGATCTGCTCGGTGCCGCCCAGCACGCCTTTGGGGTCAGCCAGGTAACGCAGCGGGTACTTGGAGAACATCCAGTGCGGGCTCCAGGCGTTGACCAGTGACCACTTGCCGCGTTTGAGGTTGCGATCCAGTTCGCTGAGCATGCCCGCCTCGCTCGATGCGACCATCTTGTAGCCGTCGAGCTTGTAGTCATCGATGGCCTTGAGGGTCACCTTGTACTGGCCGTTGCCCACTTCCGAGGTGAGGATCTGCCCGCTGAACTTCTCGCGAATGCCGGGTTTGTTCAGGTCCTCGATGCTTGCCACTTCACTCTCGGGGACGATGTCCGGCACCGCCATGCCGATCCGGCCTTCATACAGCACGCCCAGATCTTCCAGGCGATCCTTGTATTTGTCGTAGAACGGCTTGTGGGTAAAGGGCAACCAGACCATCGGGATCAGGTCGATGCTGCCGTTGGCCAGGGCCTGAAACTGGATACCGATGTCGGCCTGCACCAGTTTGACCGGTTGCTTGAGGTGATCCTGCAAGGCGGCCGAGGCCAGCTTGACGGCGATCTCGGTGTCCGACCAGTTGACCCAGCCGATCTTCACAGGCTCCGCCGCCTGGGAAAACATCGACGCAGCCGCCAGGGCGACACCAGCAAGCCAGCGGCCTGCCCTGTTGTGGAATACGCGTTTATTCATTTCAAGCTTCTCCTTTGGTTCTTCTATGTGTTGTGGAGCTGGCAGTGAAAAAAGGTCAGGCAACGGCACATCAAAGCAAAATGCCATATCGCGGTTCAAACGACTAAAACGCCGCGTCGAATGACCTCAAGTAATGAGTGAGCTACCGACTTCAAACAGTCGCGCGCCTCATCGATGGTGGATCACGAACAAGGGTTCAGAGGCACGCCAGGTGGCGACCTCTGGCGGATCTTATGCCCGGTTTTCTTCGTGAGCAAGAGAAATGTACACCTGTGTTTTAGAGATTGACACCTGTGAACATTCACTCCTACTGTTATGTCAGACCTGCCTGATGTTCCTCCAAGAGAGCACTGATAATGTCCACAGATCCGCTGCTGCAGCCTTACCAGATCAAGCACCTGACCCTGCGCAACCGCATCATCACCACCTCCCACGAACCGGCTTATCCGGAAGATGGCATGCCCAAGGAGCTGTACCGCGCCTACCACGTGGAGCGGGCCAAGGCCGGGGTCGCGCTGACCATGACCGCAGGCTCCGCTGCGGTGTCGCGGGACAGCCCGCCGGTGTTCAACAACGTGCTGGCATACAAGGATGAGGTGGTGAAGTGGATGAAGGATCTGACCGACGAGTGCCACGAGCACGGCGCCGCAGTGATGATCCAGCTGACGCACCTGGGCCGTCGCACGCGCTGGGACAAGGCCGACTGGCTGCCGGTGGTTTCGCCTTCCCATCGTCGCGAAGCGGCGCACCGTTCGTTTCCCAAGAAGATGGAAGACTGGGACATCGAGCGCATCATCAAGGACTACGTCGACGCCGCCGAGCGCATGAAGGCTGCTGGCCTGGACGGCCTGGAGCTGCAAGCCTACGGGCATTTGATGGATCAATTCTGGTCACCGCTGACCAACGATCTGGATGGCCCTTATGGCGGCCCGCTGGAAAACCGCATGCGCTTCACCTTCGATATCCTGCGCGGCATTCGCAAGCGCTGCGGCGAAGACTTCCTGCTGGGCGTGCGCTACACCGGCGACGAAGACCTGCCGGGCGGCTTCAACGCCGACGAAGGCCTGCGCATCTCTCACATGCTCAAGGACAGCGGCCTGGTCGACTTCCTCAACGTGGTGCGCGGCCACATCGACACCGACGCGGGCCTGACCGACGTGATCCCGATCCAGGGCATGCGCAACGCCGCGCACCTGGATTTCGCCGGCGAGATTCGCTCGGCCACGGGTTTTCCGACCTTTCATGCGGCCAAGATCCCGGACGTGGCCACCGCTCGCCACGCCATCGCCTCGGGCAAGGTCGATATGATCGGCATGACCCGCGCGCACATGACCGACCCGCACATCGTGCGCAAGATTATCGAGAAGCGCGAAGAGGACATCCGCCCCTGCGTCGGCGCCAACTACTGTCTGGACCGCATCTATCAGGGCGGCGCGGCCTATTGCATCCACAACCCGGCCACCGGCCGCGAAACCACCATGCCTCACGACATCGCCAAGGCGGCCAAGCCGCGCAAGGTGGTGGTGATCGGCACCGGCCCTGCGGGACTCGAGGCCGCGCGAGTGGCGGGCGAACGCGGGCATCAGGTCACGGTTTTCGAAGCGGCGGACCAGCCCGGTGGGCAGATTCGTCTGACGGCGCTGTCGGAAAGACGCCGCGAGATGATCAGCATCATCGACTGGCGCATGACCCAGTGCGAGCGTCTGGGGGTCAAGTTCAACTTCAACACCTGGGCCGAGGCCGAGACCGTCATGGCCGAGGAGCCGGATGTGGTGATCGTCGCCACCGGCGGGCTGCCGCACACCGAAGTGCTGAGCAGCGGCAACGACTTGGTAGTGTCGGCCTGGGATGTGATTTCCGGCGACGTGAAGCCTGGCAGAAACGTGTTGATCTTCGACGATGCCGGCGACCACGCCGCGCTGCAGGCCGCAGAACTGCTTGCCCAGAGCGGCGCCACGGTGGAAGTGATGACCCCGGATCGGGCCTTCTCGCCGGAGGTCATGGCGATGAACCTGGTGCCGTACATGCGCGCGCTGCAGGACCTGGACGTGACCTTCACCGTGACCTACCGGGTGGACCGGGTGGAGCGGCGGGACGGCAAACTGGTCGCGCATCTGGGCAGCGATTACGGGCCGGTGAACAAGCTGCGGGTGGTCGATCAGGTCATCATCAACCACGGCACCCTGCCGCTGGACGACCTGTACTTCGACCTGCGCCCGCACTCACGCAACGACGGCGCGGTGGAACAACACGACCTGATCGCCGGCCACGCGCAGAACATCGTGACCAACCCGGACGGACGCTTTCAGCTGTTCCGGATTGGCGATGCGGTAGCGGCGCGTAACACCCATGCGGCGATTTATGATGCGTTGCGGTTGGTGAAGGACCTTTGATTCAAATGCCAGGAGCGTGATGCATTCACGCTCCTACGCTTGCCCTGGCTTCTGTGGCAGCACGGCTTGCCGGCGGGTGCCCGGGGTCGCGTCCGACCGAAGCGGCAGTAAATCCTGCGCACGCGGTCTGTCTGACACTCCCAAGGTGCCTGATTTTACTGCCGCTTCGGTCGGACGCGACCCCGGGCACCCGCCGGCAAGCCGTGCTGCTACGCCCTTCGGGCAGAATCAACAGCGATTCGCGAAACGACTTACATCCCTCTACGCGCGACCTCGGCACCCGCCATCAACGCCCGGCCAATCAGCTCGTCGAACCCGCCATCAGCCAACACCTGCAACCCCGCCGCCGTCACCCCGCGATAGGCCATCAGCGCTTCGATCAACGCCTGGGGCGAACGCGTTTCCAGCAGCGGCGCACTGCCCACCACCACGCCTGCCGCGGCCCGCCGGGCGATCGCTTCAGGGACGCCTTCAGCCATCGCCTGATTCGCCAACGCCTGCGCCAGCAACGCCGGGTACGCAGGTCCGGTGCCGGACAACGCACTGAGATAATCGATGTGGTCCTCAAGCGGCACTTCGGCCGCCTCGCCCACGCTTTCGAACAACCGCTGCACGAAGGCTTTCTGCTCATCCGCCAGCTCGCCGTCGACAAACCACGGCGTGAACGAACGGCGAATCTCCACTGCCGCATTGGGCATCGCCCGCACCACAACGCGTGCGCCAGTCGCCGCCCTGATCCGCTCGGCGGGAACGCCGGCCATCAGCGAGATCACGCATTTGCCTGACGCCTCCAGCGCCAGCGCCTCGAACTGCCCGGGCCGCACCGACAGCACGATCACATCGCTCGCCTCAACCAGCTCGCGGTTGTCAGCGGTGATACGCACACCCCGCTGCGCCAGCTCACCCTGACCGGAGCGGTTGGACAAGGTCAGGCGCTCGGCCGCCACCAGACCACTCTCAAGCGCGCCCCTGGCCAGGCCGTCGCCCAGCCAGCCGGTGCCGCCGATGATGCCTAAGAAAATGTCAGTCATTCACCGCCTCCTCGAAGGTATCGGCCAGCGGCACGAACACGCCGGGCTCGGTCTCGGCAAAGCCGAACTTGCCGTAGAAGCGGTCGAGCTCGCGGCGCTTGGGCGACTTGCCGGTGAAGATGGTCACGTAGTGCGGGATGCGCTGAAAACGCTCCACCGCCTCTTCGCGGGTGTTCATGGTGATGTAGCCGATCTGGGTCAGGTACAGCGTGCGCGCCCTGGCGTCGGCCGATGCCGCATCGGCGCCGAAACGGCGGAACATCGCCGCCAGTGCACCGAGCCGTGCCTGATCGGCAGCGGCCACTTCATCAGCGACCTCCGGCGACTGCAAGGCCCAACTGCGCACGGCGAACTCGAATTGCGAATCGAACAGGTCAGGGTTCAGCCAGCACTCGAACACGTTGAGCGCCGACTCGCTGATGCTCTCCGAATAGCTCTCGCACTGGCGCAACAGACCGCCGGTATTCTTGTCCCGCCATCGCGCGATCAGCGCCGTCAGCAACTGCTCGCGGTCTTCGAAGAACCAGTAGAAACTGGTGCGCGACAGGTTCAGGCGCTTGGCCAGCGGCATCACTCGCACGGCATCGATACCGGCTTCTTTCAGCGCTTCATAGGCCGCTTCCAGCCAGCCTTCTGCCGAACCGCGCCAGCCGGAGTCCTGCGCCTTGATTCTTGCCATGATTGCTTTTCCACACGCCGAGATAAAAGCACTGTACGGGATCGAGCATTTAATGTACACCTGCGTACATTGTGTGGACGCTATTCCAAAAGATAATAAAAACACCCGAGGCCGACCATGAGCATCCCCAGCTTGCACCCACCCGGACCCAGACGCATCAAGGGCTATCGACGGCTCATTCCATCGATGACGGCTCTGCTCGAATTCGAAGCCGTGGCGCGCCTGAGCAGTTTTACCCTCGCCGCGCAGGAATTGGGCGTCACCCAGGCGGCGGTGAGCAAGCAGGTCAAGCTGTTGGAGGACACTCTCAACGCCCGGCTTTTCCATCGTCTGCACCGCTCGATCAAGCTGACCAACGAGGGCTACGCGCTGTACGCGGTGGTCGCCGAATCCATGCAGCGCATCGCCGGCACCTTCGACAAAATCGCCGAAGGCGCCGCCGAACAGGAGCTGGTGCTGGCCAGCACTTCGGCCTTTTCGCAGATGCGCATCCTGCCCAGGCTCACGGCCTTGCGCCAGGCACAGCCGGATCTGCAGCTGCGCCTGGTCTCCACCCAACACCACGACGTCGACATGGCTGTGCGCTTCGGCACCGGCCGCTGGGACGACGGCACCTCTACCCTGCTGTTCGATGAAGAAGTGTTCCCGGTGTGTTCACCGGCATGGCTGGCCAGCCACCCGGCGCCGCATACCGAGCAGGATTTGCACCACGCGCCGCTGATCGATTCCGATGCCACGCTGGAAGGCTGGATCACCTGGAACAGCTGGTTCCGCGCCCTGGGCGAGGCGCCGCCGAGGCTGACCTATCAACTGCGCTGCAGCCACTATAGCGACGCGGTGCACGCGGCGATTCAGGGCCACGGCATCGCGCTGGGCTGGGGGCGCCTGGTGCATCACCTGCTCGATTCGGGCGAACTGGTGCGCGTCACACCGCTGGTGGTCAAGCCCAAAGACGCCTATTACATCGTCGTGCCCACCGGCCGAAGCAGCAGCGGCTATGTGCAGATTCTGGCCGACTGGTTGCGCCAGGATGGCACCTTGAAGTTCGCATAACCTGTGCTCATACGAGAGTGAGAATAAAGCGCGTTGACCGTTTTTCGGGGTATTTCGATACTGGATCAAAGCAGAAAAACAGCCTGATCACCCGAGGTGCCCCATGATCGTTTCTCCCGTGAAGACCCACCGTCAACTGCTCGGCGAGCGCATGCCCGGTCATGGCATGCCCGGTGAATTGTTCGGCCGCGACGACGTCTTCAACACCGACGTCGAAGTGTTTTTCACCAAGCACTGGATCCTGGTCGGCGTCACCGCCGACATCCCGGAACCGGGCGACGTCTACACCGTCGATCTGGGCAAGGCGTCGATCATTCTGGTGCGTGACGACGACGAAAACGTCCAGGCCTTTCGCAACGTGTGCCGCCATCGCGGCGCACGTCTGAAGGACGCCGGCAAGTCGACGGTGGGCATGCTGGTCTGCCCTTACCACCAGTGGACCTACGATCTGGACGGCAGCCTCAAGCACGCCGCGCACATGGGCAAGGATTTCGACCGCAACTGCAAGAGCCTGATCCCGGTGCACACCAAGGTGGTTGGCGCCCATGTGTTCGTCTGCCTGTCCGATGAGCCGCCAGCAGACATCAGCCACCTCGAAGAAACCATGACCCCGCGTTTCGCACCGTTCGACCTGAACAAGGCGAAGATCGCCCATGAATCCGAGATCATCGAGAACGGCAACTGGAAGCTGGTGATCGAGAACAACCGCGAGTGCTACCACTGCGCGGGCACGCACCCGGAACTGACCGCCTCGTTCCTGCCGGAAGACTTCGGTTTCTGCACCGATGGCCTGAGCGAGGAATCGCTGGCCGAACTGGACCAGTATTACGCCCGCAACGCCGCCGCCAAGGCCGGCTGGGAAGCCGACGGCTTCTTCGGCGATGCCGTCGAATACCTGGACGAAGCCTCGATCACCCAGTTCCGCTCCCAGCGCCTGGTGATCGCCGGCAATGGCGAATCCCAGACCTTGAATACCCAGGTCGCCTGCACCCGCCTGCTCGGCACTGTGACCCGGCGCGACCTGGGCGACATGCATCTGTGGACGCACAACTCCTGGACCCACGTGATGAGCGACCACGCGGTGATCTCCTGGATCATCCCACTGTCGGCCGACAAGACGCTGGTGCGCAGCCGCTGGCTGGTGCATCAGGACGCCGTCGAAGGCGTGGATTACGACCAGAAGACCCTGACCGAAGTCTGGGACGCCACCAACCTGCAAGACGCCAGACTGGTCGCCATCACCCACAGCGGCACCCAGGATCCGGCGTACGCACCGGGGCCGTTTTCGGCGTTTACCGAATCCTACGTCGACCAATTCTCGCGCTGGTACGCCGCGCGCCTGGCCGCCCACGGCGTGTGAGGGGAAGACCATGACCACTTTGCAGAACATCCCCGACGTGCGCTTCGCCGACGAAACCACCTGGGCCAGCCATGGCGCCGAATGGCCGAGCGGCGAGACCAAACGCATCGAATGCTGCGCCGTGCGCGTCGAAACCCATGACGTGAAAACCTTCGTGTTTCGCTGCGCCGACTTCACCGCGCTGGCCTTCGAGCCGGGCCAGTTCATCACCCTTTCGCCGCAGATCGACGGCCATATCGTCTCGCGCTGCTACACCCTGTCGTCCTCGCCGACGCGCCCGTTCAACTTCTGCATCACCGTCAAGCGCGTGCCCGGCGGCGTGGTCTCCAACTGGCTGCACGACAACCTGCACCCGGGCAGCACACTCGCTGCATCGGGCCCGGCCGGCAGCTTCACGCCAGTGGGGCTGCCCACCGGCAAACTGCTCTATCTTTCGGCAGGCTCGGGCATCACCCCGCTAATGTCGATGGCGCGGGCCGCGTACGACCTGGCAGCGAACCTGGACATCGTGTTCGTCCACAGCGCACGCACGCCTGCCGACATCATCTTTCGCGAAGAGCTTGCGCAAATGCAGGCCCATCAATCGCGCTTCCGGGTGCTGGCGGTGTGCGAAGCCAAGGGCGATGAGACTGACTGGCAAGGCCCGATCGGGCGGCTCGACCTGGCGACGCTGAGTGCCCAGGTGCCGGATTTTCTTGAGCGGGAAGTCTTCACCTGCGGCCCGCAAGGCTACATGACCGCCACCCGTGGCCTGCTGGAGAAAGCCGGTTTCGATGCCACGCACTACCACCAGGAAAGTTTCGACATCAACGCACTGGCCGCCGAAAACGCAGCCCCCACTGCACCTGTCAGCGCGCCGGGCGAAACCAGCTTCACCGTGACCCTGGCCAAATCCGGCAAGACTTTCAGCGTCAGCCCCAACCAGACCCTGCTGGCGGCGGCGAAAAAGGCCGGCGCGGTGGTGCCCTCTTCCTGCAGCCAGGGCGTGTGCGGCACCTGCAAGACCGCCGTGCTGCAAGGCGAAGTCGAGATGGCGCACAACGGCGGCATCCGCCAGCGCGAGATCGACAAAGGCCTGCGCCTGCTCTGCTGCAGCCGGCCGACTTCGGATCTGGTGCTGGATCTCTAAAGCCGCACGTATTCTGGCCAGCCGCTCCTGGCTGGCCCCCCTTGATATTGAGTCAGCCATGGAGGCTTGCACGATGTCGCTCTCGCCGTTCTCGATCGCTCCAGACACTCGCCGCATCGACCCGTCCCGCAAGCCTGCCACGGCGCTCAAGCCTGACGGCACACCCGACGACAACGATCGTGTGGAAATCGGCCCCACCGCGCTGGCCTATCGCGAGTGGGCGCAATTGGGCCTGCAGGCGCCGAACCTTCCGGCGATGCGCGCCTGGCGTCTACAGCGCCTGATCGATCAATTGCAGGCCCGAGAACTGGGCGCAATCGTGTTATTCGACCCACTCAACATCCGCTACGCCACAGACACCACCAACATGCAGTTGTGGACCACTCACAACCCGGCGCGCGCCTGTTTCGTCGCAGCAGATGGCCATGTGGTGCTATGGGATTTTCACGGCTGCGATCACCTCTCGGCACACTTGCCGTTGATCAGTGAACTGCGCAGTGGCGCGTCGTTTTTCTATTTCGAGACCGGCAACCGCACCGAACAACACGCCAACCGCTTCGCCGCACAACTGGATGACCTGCTGCGCCAGCATGCGGGCAGTAACCGTCGGCTGGCCGTGGACCGCATCGAAATTGCCGGGCTGAGGGCGTTGGAGCGTCTGGGTATCGAGATCTTCGAAGGTCAGGAAGTCACCGAATTCGCACGGGTCATCAAAGGGCCTGACGAGATCCGCGCCATGCGCTGTGCGGCGGCATCCTGCGACGCGGCAGTGGCGAAGATGCATGAGTCTCTGGTGCAGGGTGCTTCAGAAAACGATGTCTGGGCGGTGCTGCACGCCGAAAACATTCGGCGCGGCGGCGAATGGATCGAAACCCGGATTCTCAGCTCCGGTCCGCGAACCAACCCCTGGTTTCAGGAATCGGGCCCCAGGGTGCTGCGCGACGGCGATCTGGTGTCCTTCGACACCGACCTGATCGGCGTCTACGGCACCTGCGTGGACATGTCCCGCAGCTGGATCTGCGGCGGGCTGGAACCCACCGCCGAACAAAAGCGCCTGTACCGCATTGCTCATGAGCACATCAGTACCAACCTTGAACTCATCCGCCCGGGCATCTCGTTTCTGGAGCTATCGGCCAGGGCCCATCGGCTCCCTAAAGAGTTTCGGGCGCAGCGCTACGGCGTGCTCTATCACGGCGTCGGCCTGTGCGACGAATACCCCTGCATCCGCTACCCCGAAGACGTGCCGTCTTACGGGTACGACGGCATCCTCGTCGAAGGCATGGCGTTGTGCGTAGAGGCCTACATCGGCGCGGTGGGCGGGCAGGACGGAATCAAGCTGGAAAATCAGATTCTGGTGACTGGCAACGGTTACGAGCTACTGACGCGGTATCCGTTCGACGCAAGTTTTCTGTGATAACAGATTGTCCCCAATCAAGAATCAGTGAGTCTCTTTTTTGCCGGATTGTTAGCGAATCGAATCGTCTCTAAAGTTCACCCCATGCCGCAGCGACGCAACGAACAACGCCGCTGCAGCGCCACTTTCGATTCATCACTCTCGACTCAAAAAGGAATGCACACATGACTACTTACAAGCGCCTGGACAAGAACGACGCCGTACTGCTGCTGATCGACCATCAGACTGGCCTGATCTCCCTGGTTCAGGATTTCTCGCCCAACGAGTTCAAGAACAACGTGCTGGCCCTGGCCGACTGCGGCAAGTTCTTCGACCTGCCGACGATCCTGACCACCAGCTTCGAACAAGGCCCGAACGGCCCGCTGGTTCCCGAATTGAAAGAGATGTTCCCGGAAGCGCCATACATCGCCCGCCCTGGCCAGATCAACGCTTGGGACAACGAAGACTTCGTCAAGGCGATCAAGGCCACCGGCCGCAAGCAACTGATCATCGCCGGTGTCGTGACCGACGTCTGCGTGACCTTCCCGACCCTGAGCGCACTGGCTGAAGGCTTCGATGTGTTCGTAGTGACCGACGCCTCCGGCACCTTCAACGAAGGCGTGCAACAGGCAGCGTGGAATCGCATGTCGGCCGCCGGTGCACAGCTGGTGAACTGGTTCGCCGTGGCCTGTGAACTGCACCGCGACTGGCGCAACGACATCGAAGGCCTGGGCAACCTGCTGTCCCAGCGCATTCCGAACTACCGCAACCTGATGAACAGCTACTCGGCGCTGACGGCGGCGAAAAAGTAAGCGACGAACGGCAAAGCCACCCTACTTCACTCCCCAAGAAGCCAGCCAGGCCGCGTAAACGCAGCCTGGTTGTTGGCGCTACAGCACCCTTCAGATCCCTTAAAACAGTTGAAATAGAGCGATCACGCCAAAATAGATGGCAATTTGCCTTTAAGCTGAACCGTTTCAAGTCGATAATGTTGATTCATATGTATGACTAGGAACGTCGCATGACCCTGCGCAACTTCAACATCGCCCCCCGATCACTGATCTGCTTTGGTTTCTTCGCCTTGTTGATCACCGCCGTCGGGCTGTTTTCCCTGCAACAAACCTCGAACATCAAAGAAGAGCGCGAGCTGTTGCAGGACAACGTGCTCCCTACCCTGCTTGCGATCGACCAGATCAAGAGCGACCTGCTGACGATTCGTCTTGGAAACACCAGCCTGCGCGCCGCACAGAATGACGAGGCTGCGGCGTTCGCCCGCAAGCGCGTGACCTCGGGCCGCGCCGATCTGGAAACCGACGTCAAACGCTTGAAACCACTGCTGCTCACCGACCGTGGCCAAGCGGCCTACGCGGTGATGGAGCGCAACATGATTGCCTATCTGGCGGTCCACTCGCGCTACCTCGACGCCGTGGCGCAAAAGAACGACGCGCTGATCACTGCCATGACTCAACCGGGCGGCGAGCAGACCAACGCTGCTGATCTGCTGGCCAAGGACATCGCCACCGTCGCGGACCTGGCCGACCAGAAAATGAAAAACTCGGACGCCAACGCCGACAATACCTACGCCCAGGCCGTGCAGGTGGTGATCGGCGCCATTGTGCTCGCGCTGGTGGCAACCCTGGTGCTGGCGGCGCTGTTCACCCGCAGCCTGATCGCACCGATCAACAAGGCATTGGCCGTGGCACAACAGATTGCCGCCAACGATCTGGGCAAGCCGATCGTGGTCGACGGCAACGACGAACCCGGCCGCCTGCTCGGCGCCTTGTCGGTCATGCAGCAGAATCTTCGCCAGACGCTGTCGGAGCTTTCCCACTCGTCGAACCAGTTGGCCTCGACGTCCGAAGAAATGACCGCCGTCACTGAGGATGCGATGCGCGGCATTCAGCGGCAGAACGATGAAATCAACCAGGCCGCAACCGCGATCAACCAGATGAGCGCAGCGGTCGACGAAGTGGCTCGCAACGCCGCGCATGCCTCGGAAGCGGCGCGCAACTCCACACTCTCCGCACAGAACGGCAGCCAGCGGGTCGAGCAGACCGTGCAGGTGATCAACGAGCTGCACGTCACCGTCGGCGCCACGGCGGTGGAAATCGACGGCCTCGCCTCCCAAGTGCAGAGCATCAGCGGCGTGCTGGATGTGATTCGCGGCATTGCCGACCAGACCAACCTGCTGGCGCTCAACGCCGCCATTGAAGCGGCGCGGGCGGGCGAAGCCGGTCGCGGTTTTGCGGTGGTCGCCGATGAAGTCCGCGCGCTGGCCCATCGCACCCAGCAGTCGACTGCCGAGATCGAGAAGATGATCGGCTCGATCCAGAGCGGCGCCAGCAAGGCGGTGGCGGCCATGGGCCAAAGCAGCGATCAGGCCCGCGCCAGCCTCGATGTCGCCGAAGCCGCAGGCCGCGCGTTGAGCGAAATTTCCGTGGCGATCAGCCAGATCAACGAGCGCAACATCAGCATCGCTTCGGCCACTGAAGAGCAGGCGCAGGTGGCGCGGGAAGTCGACCGCAACCTGACCAGCATCCGCGACCTGTCGCTGCAGACCTCGGCCGGCGCCAACCAGACTTCCGCAGCCAGCAGCGAGCTGTCGCAACTGGCGGTCGGCCTGAATCAACTGGTACTGAATTTCAAGATGTGACGCCGATCACCCAATGCGGCTGCGTGTAGGAAAAGGCTTACACGTAGTTCATCAAAGTGGCCGTATACATCCGCAAGGCAAAGTCATAAATTGGATCCATCAACCGGGGAGCAGGAAGCCCTCGGAGGTCACGGATGATCTGCCACTGCCAGGAACGCTGCCGACAGGACGTTGGATGGACTTGATGGAAAAGAACCCGCTTCGGCGGGTTTTTTATTGCCTGCGCCCATGGCAAATCCGCCAATCCTCGCGCCCAGTAACCAGATGAATACTTTTTAATGACTGCACTGCAACACTTCGGCGGTATAGTCGTGCGGCCTCGCCCGCTCGGCGAAGGCTCTATTTCAAGGCTTTCGGCTATGTAACGGGTCATCAGACGGCGTACAGGCACGGATTCCCGGATCGAACATCACACAGGGAGATACAAGATGGGGTCAGCACTCGATGTGCTTCGCAGCCAGATTCAGGATGCAGAACCGGTGTTGAAACGCCTTGATCTGGAGATGGAAAAGATAGAGTTCGATCCCCACATACCCGCCAGCGTCGAGGCCGCCAAAGTGACGGTCGATACCGTGATTGATCATCTGATGGGCGCCTTCCGCAAAAACCCGATTCTCGGGCCCTTGGCTGACGATCTGAAATCCCAGTATCTGGAAGGCATCGCGACCCAGGTTGCCGAAGCCAGGGAACAGGTCTGATAGCCCCTTGTTCATCGCATGTCAGGCAGGGCGCCAGAATCCGATACGAATCAGCGCCCTTTCAGCGCCTCAGCGATCCTTGAACACCCCGGCCAATCCTGCGGTGATGACCACAGCCAGTGCCACCGCCACGGCAATGGTCACGAAAATACCCCACTGCATCACCATCGCCTGCAGCGCCAGGTAAAAGCCGATCACGCCGATGGCGCCAATCCCGTTGCCGCGCACGATGGCGCCCAGTTCATGGCGCCCGCCGTGGACATGAGCGAACACCGCCAACGGCCAGGCGATGACCGGGATCGGCGCCAGAAACCCGCTGACCACCGGCCCGAACCACTCGGCGCCCGCGGTGATGGCCAGCAGCAACAGCGTCGCGGTCAGCATGCGCATCGGGATGATCCAGCGAGGCAGCGCGACATAGCGTCCCGGTTCTGGCTCACTGCCCTTGCCGGTGACCTTGATGATCGCCGCCACCATGCACAGCGCGACCAGGATCGACACCGCCGACACCCCGATCGAACTCATCAGGAACGCAACGGCCGCATAGAACACCAGTGCCGCTATGCAGCCGGGCAAGGCCGAAAGCCTGCGGGTCACCAGAAAGTAGAACAGGTAAGTCGCCTGAATCGCCGCCACCCCGGCCAGTGCACCGGGCACCGCTTTCTCGGCAAAATCCGGTCCTTGCTCCAAACTCAAGAACAGCATCACCGACGCCGAAGTGACCGGCAGCCCCGAGAGCAACCCGCCCACCCGAGTGCCCCAGCGCTTGGCGGCCAGGGAGATGGAAAGCATGAGCAGCGGCGTGATAAGGAGCTTGAGGTAGAAGGCAGTCATGAAAACAACGCGTCGGGTTGGCGGGAGCTACGTTTTACACGCTTGGCGCGGGCTCTGCATACCTGAGTGCGCTGCATCTGCTGGAAACCGGAGCGCACAAGTCGCTCCGGTTATCTGTTGCGCCAAGCGAGTCAGCATCTGGCTGCGCCCGACTCAGTACTTCACCCCTGCTTCGGATAATTCGACGGAAACAACGCCCGCTTCGCCTGCTCGTCCATGTCTTTCTTGAACGCCACGTCGCTCCCCACCTGATTCGCCCGGGCCACGGCCGGGCGGGCGTTGATGGCCTGGAACCAGCGCTTGAGGTGGGGGAAATCGGCCAGCGGGTCTTCGGCGCCTTTCATCACCCGCGGTGCGCGGGCCAGCCAGCCCCAGGCCGAGATGTCGGCGAGGCTGTACTGGTCGCCGACGATGAAGTTGCGCCCGGCCAGATGCTGGTCCAGCACTTCGTAGTGACGTTCGATTTCCCGGCGGTAGCGGTTCACCCCGTAGTCGTTGCCTTCGGGCGCGGCGTACTGGAAGTGCACGGCCTGCCCGGAGAACGGCCCCAGGCCCGAGGCGATGAAGAATAGCCAGGAGAGCAACTCGGCCTTGTCTTCTGCCGCGCCCATGAACTGACCGGTCTTTTCACCCAGGTACAGCAGGATGGCCGTGGAGTCGAACACGCGCACTTCCTTGCCGCCAGGGCCGTCGGTGTCGACGATGGCCGGCACCTTGCCGTTGGGGTTGATGGCGCGGAATTCAGGCAGATGCTGCTCGCCCTTGCTGGTATCCACCGGCACCACTTCGTAGTCCAGCCCGGCCTCTTCGAGGAACAGTGCGACCTTGGCCGGGTTGGGTGTGGGGTGGAAGTAGAAACGGATCATGACGTTCATCTCGACAGGTTGGGAAATGGGCGAAGTCAGCAAAACAGCGCTGCTGGAAAACCCGCTTGCGTTTTAGAACAGTTGATCTAGATTAGGCGCAATGTGAAGCATGGCGCAACATTCGTGTGAGCTCGGAACAGGAACCAACGTGGCAAGACCAAGAGAATTCGATGAGGCCCGCGTGCTCGATGCCGCGATCCAGTGCTTCTGGGTCAAGGGTTTCGAGGCGACGTCGATGCGCGATCTGATCGACTGCATGGGCATCACCGGCGCCAGCCTGTACAACGCCTTCGGCGACAAGCGCGCGTTGTATCGCAAGGCGCTGGAGCACTATCTGCAAAACGGTCTGGGCGAGCGGGCGGCCCGGCTGGAAAGCACCCTGGCGCCGCGTCAGGCGATCGAGGCGTTTTTCGCCGAAATCATCGAGCGCTCGATGAACGACCCGCTGCAACGCGGGTGCCTGATGGTCAATTCAGCACTGGAAGCCGCGCCGCACAATCCTGACGCCCAGGCGGTGGTCGATGACTTCTTGTCGCGCGCCCAGGCGTTCTTCCTGCGCTGCGTCGAAGCCGGTCAGAACGACGGCACGATTGCCCGTTTTCAGGCGGCCGAAGATCTGGCCAGCCTGCTGCTCAACACGCTGCTGGGCCTGCGCGTACTGGCGCGGGCCAGGCCGCAGCGCGCCTTGCTGGAAAGCGTGGTCCGGCCGGTTCTCGCGCTGCTGGACACCGGTATTGCCCCTGCTTCGCTTCCCCCATCTGTCACGGAGTCGCAGCGATGATCGAGCTCTACTACTGGCCCACTCCCAATGGCCACAAAATCACCCTGTTTCTGGAAGAGGCTGGCCTGGACTACCGGATTCATCCGGTGGATATCAGCGCCGGCGATCAGTTCAAGCCGGAATTCCTGGCGTTTTCGCCGAACAACCGGATGCCCGCCATCATCGACACCGCGCCTGCCGATGGCGGCGAGCCGATCAGCGTGTTCGAGTCCGGGGCGATTCTGCTGTACCTGGCCGAAAAGACCGGCCAGTTCCTGCCCAGCGATGTGCGCGGTAAAAAGGCGGTGACCGAATGGCTGATGTGGCAGATGGGCGGCCTGGGCCCGATGGCCGGCCAGAACCATCACTTCGGCGTGTATGCCCCGGAAAAACTGCCGTACGCCATCACCCGCTACGTCAACGAGACCAACCGTCTCTATGGCGTGCTGGATCGTCAGCTGGAAGGTCGGGAATTCATCACGGGTGAACACTATTCGGTGGCCGACATGGCGGCCTATCCGTGGGTCGTGCCGTGGCAGCGCCAGCAGCAGAACCTGGATGACTTCCCGAATATCAAGCGCTGGTTCAACGCGATTGCCGCTCGCCCGGCGACGATTCGCGCCTATGCCAAAGGTGAGGAAATTTCAAAGAACCGCACCACCGTGACCGAAGAAGGCAAGAAGATCCTGTTCGGCCAGACCGCTGCCAGCGTGCAGAAGAAGGCCTGACCTGGCGCCCGGCATCAGCGTCGCCAGACGCTGATGCCCAATGCGGACGTCAGATGATCGGCTGCGCAGCGCGGAACAGCAGCACGCGGCCTTCGCGCTTGAGGGTGACGTCGCGGAAGTGCTCGCGCAGATGGCCCTCGAAGCCCACCTGGGTGTCCTCGCGGTTCCCGAAAATCCCCTTCTTGTTGTACACCGCCATCAGCTTGCGGCCGAAGCCGTTGTGCCCGGCTTCGTCCCCCAGAATCGTCGCGCCGAACAGCACGCCGCCGGGTTGCAGATTATGTTTGAGGTTGCCGAAGATTTTTGCCTTGGCGTCCAGCGGCCCCGGCAGGCAATGCAGCAGGTAGAACAGGGAAATCGAATCGAAGCGTTCCTCGCCAGGAATTGGCTGCATCACGTCGTGCTGGAGGGTGCGAGTCGAAGGGCGATTGATCCGCCGTTTGGCGGCTTCGAGGCTGCTCGGGTTGAGGTCGAGCAAAGTGACTTCGGTCTGCGACGAGAGCTGTGCCTTGGCCAGGTAATAACCGGTGCCGACGCCGATATCCAGATGCCGTGGACGCACATTGGCGCGGAAGAACGGCAACAGCGTCGAGCCGGTCGGGCAGCGCCAGGCATAACGGTTGGAGATGCCCAGCACCCAGGCGTCGTACAGGGCCAGGGTCAGAGGTGAATAGACCGCCGCACCGGCGGCACTGCTGTCGGTCATGAGAAAAACCTTGGAGTGATCGGATCAGGCGGCCATAAGACCGATGACCTTGATGCCTCGTCAAGATTTTTTGTTGTGGGAAATAGTTTCTGTGAACCCAGTCCCGTCGCAGTACGGCTTGCCGGCGGTCGCCCGGGGTCACGTCCGACCGTAGCGGCAGTAGGTGCAAACGACTTGGCCGTGTCAGACGTATCGCGTACAGAGGGAGATCAAGATCAAAGGCGTTCTTCCTAACGTCAGATCTGTTTCGACTTCGTCGAGTTACTTGGAAAAGACCCCCAAGTAACCAAGGGGTCTTGCTCCTGGTTTGGCCCCTCCTGCGTCG